>NZ_JAGUQP010000023.1 GCF_018704065.1 Desulfovulcanus ferrireducens
AAAATTGTTCTTGAAAACAAAATAAACTAACCAATAAATTTTAACCATTAACTATTGACAAAAAACACAGTTGCTGAGTTAATTTGCGAGCGCATTTTCTTCAATGCTGACAAAGACTTGGACACATCTAAGGCTTGCTTGCGGGCTGTGCATAATGGGGTTAGTCAATAGAATGTTACTTAATGCCTTTTCTGTTGTTATGATGGGTTTCGAAAGTTCGATGGAATAACCTCCCTATGCACAGCACTTCCGCAATCTTCGCCAAGATGTTTTACCCAACCCGTTTGTAATGCATTTCAGAAAATGCACTCTTCAATTGTGTGGTAATTTGAGGATGTTAATCGTGTCAGAAAGTTGAGTAATAATTGTTGCAAAACTGAAACTAGAGGAGACTCATGTCCGAATATTTTGGGTTGGGATTTTCTTTTGTCCTTGGTTTAGTGTTGGGAAGTTTTTATAATGTCTGTATTCACAGGTACCTGTCGGGTGTGTCCATTGTCTGGCCAAGTTCTCATTGCCCAAAATGCCAGCATAAATTATCTTGGTGGGAGAATATTCCAATAATAAGTTATATAATTTTGCGTGGCAAGTGCCGTTCTTGCAGGCAAAATATTAACATAAGATATCCCGTAGTTGAATTAATTTCAGGTTTTTTGTCATTGGGGCTGGCGGTTAAGTTTGGTCTGGGAGTTTATTTTTTTGTTTATTTGTTTTTTTTCGGGTTACTTATCGTGGCCAGTTTTATTGACCTGGACAGTTTTATCTTGCCGGATATCATTACTCTGCCCGGTGCGGTTCTGGCCTTCGGCGCCAGTTTCATCTTGCCCGTTGCTTGGCAAGACTCGCTCCTAGGCGCTCTTCTTGGTAGTGGGTGTTTTTGGTTGTTGCAAAAAGGTTATAAAATATTAAAAGGTATAGATGGCCTTGGAACTGGAGATGTTAAGCTTATGCTCATGCTGGGAGCCCTTATTGGCTGGCAAGGGTTGCCAGCCATGATTTTTATTTCAGCTTTAACCGGCTTGATAGCAAGTTTGTATTATCTTAAGAAGAACAAAACTAACGTTGCTCAAACCCCTATACCTTTTGGTCCTTTTTTAAGTCTGGGGACCATTACTTATATTTTGGCCGGGGATATATTGGTAAAGTTTGGATTTTAAAGTTTAGATTTTGGTGGTTTTGAAGTCATCGGGACCAGGAAGCTTTCCAGTTTAGCACATAGCTGAAAAATATAATAGCTTGTAGGGTTTTTTGGTTACGGTGTTTTTTATTTAACTAGACAAACAATACAAGCAGAGATACCAATCAATCCCTCATTATTCACCGCGCCATACTTTAAAATTAAAAGTTAAAAAGGAGCAGTTATGGACAAAGATGTGCAAAGAGAGCTAGGCCGTTTTGAAAGACGTATGGGTATGCTCAAAAAGAAGGGAACAGTCCCTGACGATCTCTTAAAGTTAATTGATTTTATATATAAGAAACAGTTGAATTCTTTTGCCTTGCTTAAAGATGTCCTGGATAAAGGGCTGGACTTCCCTCAGACGGAAGATGTGTTAAAGGGAAAGCCAATGCTGCCCAGACAAAATTTTCCCTATGACTTCGATGCGACTCAGAAGCTTTTTTCTGAATTACTTGGTTTTTTGCAGGAACAAGAGGGGCATCTTGGTCAGGCAGCAGAAATTGTTACCCAGGATATAAGTAATGGAGAACTTGATTTGTCTGAAGCTTACGCCAAATATCTGACCGGAGACGATCACTTTTTTCGCTTATATGGGGAAAAAACTCCCACTGCTCCGAGAACTCTCAATTTTTTGATTCAGGCCAGCATAACCCCTAGCCTGGTTAAAACAGGTTATAGTATCAGCTTGCTTTTGCCGGCGGACCAAGTCTGGAATACCGGTCACTGTCCGGTGTGCGGTAGTTTGCCCCTAATTAGTGAGCTTAAGGATAAACAAGGTTTTCGCTACGTTACATGCTCTTTTTGCCAGACTAGGTATCGAGTTCCCAGAATGTCTTGTGTGTTCTGCCAGGAGGATAAAAAAGAGAAATTGGAGTATTTTCAGGTTAGTGAAGAGCCAGGATTTCGGGTAGATGTGTGCAAGTCCTGCAAAATGTACATCAAAACCGTTGATTTTAGAGAAATGGACAAGCAGTCTATTCCAGCTGTTGATGATCTGGAGTCTCTGCCCTTAGATGTTCTGGCCAGAAAACAAGGATACACCAGACCAACTCTTAGTGCTTGGGGGTTTTGATGAGTAAGATTTTACAATTACCCTGTAGACAGTATAAAAATGGTCAATGGCGACAAATCGATGATCTTGTTAGCCTCGAAGAAAAGATACATATTCATTGGCCAGGTCAGGAGGTTAAAACACTGTGGGCCTATCCAGAGGATTTAACTTCGTTGGTTATTGGCCATTGTGCCATAGAACTATGTGCACCTGATGAGCGGCCAGAGCTAGTCAAAAAGGAAGGGTGCGAATTTCATTTGAAGCCAGTACCAATTGAGCCTGACAATGATACGGAACTTCCGAAGCTTTCTAAGGCATTAATTTTGGAGAATATGGCCCGGTTTATGGCTTTGGATGGTAAGTGGGAGAAAACAGGCTGCTTTCATCGCGCAGCTTTATATGAGCCCGGGAAGAATGATTTTGTGCACTACGTGGAAGACATTGGTCGGCATAATTGTCTTGATCGATTAAAAGGGTGGGCCGTAAAGAATAATAAATCTATGGGCAGCTTAATCCTTTTTGTCTCAGCCAGGGGAACTGCTTCACTTATACTTAAGGCTGTTAAGGCCGGATTGCAGGCTGTGGTTTCCAGGTCTGCCTTGACGTCTGCCAGTATTGAATTGGCCTTAAAGAAAGGTCTAACCTTGATCGGTTTTGCTAGAGAGAACAGGTTTTCAGTTTTTACAGATCCCAAAGGTCTTGTAATTTAAGACGCAAGCTTAAGTGGTTGCGTGGTTGAATAGCAGAGCAACCGTTTTTAACCACGCAATCCCGAAATAGTAGTTGGCAGTAAACAGTAGATAGAAAGGTTAACCTATTTTACCTTTTGAATTTGGGTAGTTAGCTTTGAATACGATTTGCGGAGTGGTCTTGGCTGGGGGAAAAAGTTCCCGTCTTGGACAGGACAAGGCCAAGTTGCGTTTTAAGGGCCAGGACTTGTTGCAAAGAAGTGTTGCTTTGGTTCAGGAGTTTTGTCCTGTAACTTATGTAGTTGGCAGGGATGCCAGGGAGCATGAATTGAATGTGCCCTGGATGTTGGATGATATTCCAGGCATAGGCCCAATGGGTGGAATTTTGACTGCACTTAAAAGGCTCAAGCGGCCATGCCTGGTTCTTTCTTGCGACTTGCCACTTTTATCCAGAGATATACTGGCGAGACTTATTGAAGTCAGGAATAGAATTGGATACCAAAAGTTAATGACCACTTACTTACAGGGAGAAACAGGTTTTATTGAGGCCTTGGTAGCCATCTATGAATATAAATGCGTAGAATTTTTGCAAAGGTCTTTTAAACGAGGTTGTTATAAACTCAGTCAAGCCATTGAATCAGAGAATCGTCACCATATCCCTTACAGTGAGGCAGAGAGAAAATATTTCTTAAATATAAATTATCCCCGGGATATTCAGTTGTTGAAAGTGTTGGATAGTAAAGGATAAGCAAAAAGATAAAAAAATATGAGTGCTTGGTGAGTGATGGGCGTCCCGCGTGCCAGGTTTCGTGCATTACAGATTAAGAATCGCGAAATTATGAAGTTAAATTTAATATTCGTGGCTTGGATATTTTTCGTTCTTGTTGGCTTGGAGAATTTGGACGCAGGAGCCATCTATTATTTTTGTGATGAAAATGGTGTTTTTCACTTTACCGATTTGCCCTCTTCTGACTTATATCGGCCTTTTATTATTTTCAGCGACAAAAAGAATGACCAGACAAAAATCAATGAGATGATTAAGGTTTACAGTAAGCGCTATGGTCTGGATTATGATTTGGTGCGGGCAGTGGTCCAGGTGGAATCAGCTTATAAGCCAGAAGTCGAGTCCAGGGCCGGAGCGCAAGGGTTGATGCAGATTATGCCTCAGACCCAGGAGGAACTAGGGCTCAAATATCCCTTTGACCCCGCTTCCAATCTTGAAGCCGGGGTTCGCTATCTGCGGAGTCTAATTGACCGGTTTGGGGATGTCAGATTGGCCTTGGCGGCTTACAATGCTGGGCCGTCTAAAGTTGAAAAGTATAATGGTATTCCACCTTATGCAGAAACAAAACGATATGTACAGAAAGTGTTAAATATTTATTCGAAATTTAAAAGAAAAAGATAGTCTTATGGAGTGTGGGAACTAAATCGTGATGTATTGGAAAGATTATAGTAGTATATTTTCTGATGCATAATGATGACAGATGGTCTCTAAATTATAACAACAACTTCTAGTTTTCAGAGATGAGATATTTATGTTTAATCTGGCAAACAATTTAACTTTTTTGCGTATAGCCTGTATCCCACTTTTAGTCCTGCTTTTATATTTTCCAAGCAAAATATCCTGTCTGATAGCCATGTTTATTTTTATTGGTGCTTCTTTAACTGACTTGGTAGATGGTATTATCGCTCGCAGGTATAATTTAGTAACCAATATGGGAAAATTTTTAGATCCACTGGCCGATAAACTGCTGGTGGCATCGGCTTTGATTATGCTTGTAAAGCTGGGATGGGTTGAGGCCTGGATAAGTATAACTATTGTTAGCCGGGAGATACTGGTTACAGGCCTGAGGGCTATTGCTGCTGACCAAGGACTAGTGATTGCTGCAGATAAATACGGTAAGTTAAAGACCATTGTTCAGACAGTGGCTTTGTGTCCGCTGATTCTACACTATAAATGGTGGGGATTTGATCCTAACCTCCTGGGACAGGTCCTCATCTACCTGGCTTTGATTTTGACTTTGTTCTCAGGTGTCAACTATTTACGCAATTTTTATAGGAAGGTTTTAACTAATTAACCTGGGGGGAAGCTCATGGCCCAAATAGATGCTTTTTTTAAAATGATGCATGAGTTGGGAGCATCAGATCTGCATTTATCTTCAGGTTCCCAACCGATTATTCGTTTGCACGGCGATTTGCAACGGGTCAAATACAAGGAGTTGGAGCACAATGAGCTAAAAAAATTGCTTTACGAGATTACTCCTGAGAGCAAGATCAAAATTTTTGAAGAAAGCGGGGACGTTGATTTTTCCTATGAAGTTCCGAATTTGGCGAGGTACAGAGCAAATTTTTTCTTGCAACGTCGTGGCATTGCTGCTGTTTTTAGAGAGATTCCGCAGAAGATTTTGACCATAGACGATCTTGGGCTACCCCCTATTTTAAAAAATCTGGCCATGTTGCCAAAAGGTCTGGTTTTGGTCACTGGACCTACCGGCAGTGGTAAGTCAACGACTCTTGCGGCCATAATCGATTATGCCAACAGGATGCGCAAAGATCATATTCTAACCATTGAGGATCCCATTGAATTTGTCCACGAGCCTATAAATTGTCTGATTAACCAGAGAGAGGTGGGGCGAGATACCTTGAGTTTTCAGGCAGCACTGCGCGGGGCCTTGCGCGAAGATCCAGACATTATTCTGGTCGGTGAGATGCGGGACCTCGAAACGATTAAATTAGCTTTGGAGGCAGCGGAAACAGGTCATCTGGTTTTTGGCACTTTGCATACTATTTCTGCGTCCAAAACCATTGACCGGATTATTGAGGTTTTTCCAGCGGAAATGCAGGGTCAGATCCGGTCCGGCCTGGCGGATTCTTTGCGGGCCATCATTGCTCAAAACTTGTTTAAGCGAATTGATAAGCCTGGTCGGGTGGCAGCCTTAGAAATCCTTATTGCCACACCCGCTGTGCGCAACCTGATCAGGGAGAATAAGATTTTTCAAATTAATTCTGTTATTGAAACTGGTAAGAAGTTTGGCATGCAGGCCCTTGATGATGCTATTATGCAGCTTTTGCAGCAGAACATTATTTCACCTGAGGCTGCGTACAACAAGGCAGTGAATAAATCCAAATTCAGGCAATTTTTATCAGAGCCGCCGCAAGATTTTACCGAGGTATAAATGCTTCGTTCACAAATGGATCACATAGTGGGGCAGATCTTGGATCAGGCCCCGGATACATCTGATATAATTTTTACTGTGGGAAAGCCTATCCAGGCCGAGGTGCATGGTGAATTGCAGGATATAAAAATAAATCCGCCTTTGGGCCGGTTAGTACCCTTTCAAGTAGAGGCCATGGCTATGGCCATGATGGGCCGAAATTTGCGTCTATACAAGGATCAATTGCAAACAGGATCCTGTGATCTCTCTTATGAACTACCCGGACGGGCCAGATTCAGGGTGAATGTGTTCGGGCAAAAAGGGTCTCTGGCCATTGTTATGCGCAAATTGTCTATGCAAGTGCCAACTCTGGAACAACTTAACCTCCCTGAGATTTTTAAGGAAATAGCCAGAGAAAAGTATGGTCTTATCCTGGTCACAGGTGGTACCGGAACAGGTAAGTCTACATCTCTGGCCGCGCTCATAGATCGTATCAATTCCCAATTTAGAAAGCATATTATCACACTGGAAGATCCTATTGAATTTGTACATGTACACAAAAAAGGTGTGGTCAATCAAAGGGAACTCGGTATTGACTTTGATACCTTTGCCTCAGGACTTAGAGCTGCTCTTAGACAGGCGCCTAAAGTAATTTTGGTGGGCGAGATAAGAGACCGGGAGACCATGGCAATAGCTCTTGAAGCAGCAGAAACAGGACATCTTGTCCTGGGTACTTTACACACAAGTGATGCCGGTCAGACCATTAACCGTATCATCGGTATGTTTGAATTATCTGAAGAGAGATTGATCAGGGCCCGGCTGGTTGAGAGTTTGAAATATGTTATCTCTCAACGTCTTATGCCCAAGATTGGAGGCGGCCGAGTGGCAGCATTTGAAATTTTGCGCAAAAATTTACGTATTAGAGAATTGATTTTAAAAGGAGAATCCGAAGACAAGACATTTTATAACGTTATTTCCGAGGGTGGTACCTATGGCATGGTCACTTTTGACCAGTATCTAAGCAACTTATTTGAGCAAGGAGTTATCACCGAGGAAATTGCTATGCTTAATGCTTCGGACAGGTCACGTTTGAAACAAATGATCGATAAGATTAAGGCCAGGCGCGGGGAAAAGATTACAGATATTGAGGGGCTTGAATTGGATCTGGATTATGGCCGTGACTTTTAATATTGTAGAGGTGAACTATGGACCTTACATGCGCAAATTGTCAGAAAGAAATTTTTTTACCTCCTGAAAAAATTCCGAATGTACCGCGTTTTGCTTTAAAATGTCCCGGATGTGGTGAGAGGATCGTAGTGGAAAACGAGGCCTATGCGAAAGAGAACAAGACCGCTGTCGATAAGGAGCAAGTCAGGCAGACTAAAAGTATTGAACCTGATTTCTTTCCACCAGGTGCGAATGTAGCCTTTTTATTTACCATTAACGAGGAAATAGGACTGAAGGTCAGCGAATTTTTTCAGGAAAAGGAATTTTATATAAGCACGGCCGAAGATGTTCAAGAGGGAGTACTTAAGCTGAGACTTAACGACTACCAGTTAATTTTACTTGAGGATAGAGAAGAGATCGCCCCATTACTTACTGAAATACATTCCTGGCCAGGCAAGAAAAGAAGAAATGTCAACTGTTTGCTCATTGGTGACAGAGCTCCCAGTATGCATCAACAGGAGGCTTTTTACCGCGGGGTAAATTTTTACCTGCATATAAATGATAAAGATAGGATTGATGACTTGCTCGAGCAATGTTTAAATGGTTTTGTCCTCTATAATGAACCTTGGACCATGGCTTTAATGGTAGAGGAGTGAAGATGGGAAACAGGCAAACCCTTCAGGCCAGAGTCTTAAATTGTCTTTTGACCATAGTCGAATTGGAGCCCTTGATAAAAAAGTTGCCCCTTGATTCTGATTTGAGAGCAGAGTTTAAGTTTATTAAAAGTATAGTTAATCAAGTCAATGAGTTTGACTTATCCGAGAATGACGTTTCGCGTATTGAAAGGGCAACGGCTACATTTCTCGATGAGATCAGCGTCCCATTGTCTATTTTTTATAAAGATTTTAAAAAACAAAAGTTGCAATAAATTATGTTTTTCCGAGCCGTGTTCCTTCTTTTTTTGCTAGTAAACATTTTTTTAATTTGTAGAATAATTTGGTCAGATAGTGGAATAATTGCATATTTAAAGGTAAAGGATACGTACACTAAATTATATGAGGAGAATGAGAAGATAAAGAACGAAAATGTAAAATTAAGTAATGATATCAGAATGCTTAAATCTGACACTGAATACTTGGCTGATGTCATCCGTAAAGAAATGCATTATGTCAAGAAGAAAGAACTAATATATATATTTCCTACAAGTGGAAGGTAGTCGAGTTTTAGGAGTTTAGTACATGCAGGACAAAATTGATTTTTACGAAGAAGTTTTGGCGCTTGATCCCCATTCCAAACTGTTTTTTCCCTTGGCTAGGTTGTATCTGGAAAGTAAACAGACTCAAAAAGCCCTTGAGGTTTTGCAAGCAGGGCTTGAAAAATATCCGGAACATTTAGAGGCCAGACTTTTATTGGCCAATATATACTTTTGGCAAGGGCTAGAGGAACAGGGAGAAAAGATTTGCGTCGAAATCTTTGAACTTTTGAAGAAAAATAGTTTTTTTTGGACTACTCTAGAGCATTTTTGGGCACGAAAGAGCCAGGAAGATCTGGCCTTGGCTTTTAAATTTATAGCTGAACATGCACAGGGACAGGAACTAACCTGGAGCAGTGTTTTAAAGGCGGGTCTCTTGGCGTTGGAGAAAAGGCCTGAAGTGAACGCTAAAGGTCTTACAGAAGGAGAGGGAGTAGAGAACAGGTCCGAACAGGAGACCTTAACTTCGAGCCCAAAATCAATTCAAGAAAGGGTATCAACATCTGCCAAAGACCTAAGTTTAGAACATGAGCAATTAAGTGAACAGGAAACTGACGATAAAGGGCCAGAGGGGGCTCAAGCTGAAGAAATTTTCGCTCGGACCGGGACTTATCAAGACGGAACAAGAGCTGTTGTTGCTGTCGATAAGGAGCCGGATGGGGAATTCGAGGAAGTTGAGGAAGTTGAGGAACTGAACTTTGAAGAGGAGGCCCGGACCAGATCTCTGGCTGATCTTTTGTTCGAGCAGGAAGAATATGTAAAAGCCTTGGACATTTATGAAGAATTATGGCGGTCCAGCTTGCCCGGAACAGAGCGTAAAGAAATAGAAGAACGCATTAAAGAAATAAAGGAATTACTTGCCAGCCAAGAAAACAGACCAGAGCAGGAGGTATCTGGAGAAACTGCTGGTAGTGAAGAGGCTAGCTCAGGGGAGAATATTGAGCAAGCTGAAGTTGTCGATTTTTTATCTAGCCTAGCAGAGCGCCTAGAGGCTAGGGCTGAAAAGCAAAGTTAAGTCCTGAATCCGTGAAAGTGAGTAAATTTTGTTTATTGACAGTTAGCAATCCGGAACTTTTGTCAAACAGGCGAAAAAACTCCCTCGTAGGCAGCCTAAATAAAAATTTTAACACGATTCGTTGGATTTATGGGGCATTATATTTTCAGGTTTTTAAGCAAATTTTGGAGCTAACGATTTAAAAAGATTTTAATTGAGGCTGCCTAACTCGGTCAGACAGTTTTCGCTGTTTTGCAAAAGCCTCGGATTGTTACAGGAATCGTTGTTGAGTCAATTTTCACGGAGCCAGGTTAAGTATTTTGTTCATTCTTTATCTTTTCGTGCTCAGCTTGCAGTTTTTTTAATTCTGCCTCAAGGTATTTAATTTCTTTTTGCAGTTGTTCTTTGATTTTATTTAATCCTTCTATTTGATATTTTCTTTTAGAACGGATTATCGCTAAGCTATTTTCTTTGGCTGTGATTTGATTTTGTCTTTTAACATATATATAACCGATGAACCAGAAAGAGATAAAGCTTAAAATGATAATGTAGTATAATAGAGAATTCATTTTTCTAAAGATAAAACGTTTTACTCTTCAATTTTGTTCTTGGCCCAGGTTAGTTTATCTTTATCTAAATATCCAAGGACTACCAAAGCATCGATTAATTCGAGATTGGAATTGGCTTTTTTGATGTAGTTTTTGGCTTTTTCAAGCTGTTCATTTGTTATTAATCCTTCGAATTTGAGTAAGTTAATGGGGTCGGTCTTTTCTTTTTGGGTTGATTTTGTAGTAAGCTGTTCGACTTTTTTTTCTTCAGTTAATTTTGTTTTTAGGTTGTTTGCCTGTTTTTTTAGAGCTTCAACTTCAGCTTTTAACTTGCGATATTTTTCTGTTAGGTTTTTCTCTTCTTCTTTTAAGGTCTGTAATCGGGATTGAGCCTGCGAGTTGATCTGGACATAAAGCAGGGCGTTAATAATTGCGAAGATGAGAAAGATAAGAAGATATAAAAGCAAAGTCATTGTTGTTATTTTTTTTTGAACTATTTGCTTGGAAAGTTTATGATTTCCCTTTGCCTCTTCGCTGGAATATGAGGTTTAAAAGTAGGCAAATCGCTGGCCAACCCAAGAAAATGTTTTCTTAAATAAAAACGTTATATAATATTCCAGCTTGATAGACAAGAGCAGGTTAGCAAGAAACAATAATTAAAAGTTTAGGTTTAAAGAGTTTATTAGTGTCGTGTCGGTAGTAGTTTCTTTCGTCGCTATGAAGATTTAGGGTGAGTTTAAATAGAGAATGTTTGTTTTCTCCCGTGTGTTTTTTTACATAATATGTTTAAAAAAAATTATAAAATCAATAAGCTAAACTACCTAAAGCCTGTTTAAGATAAAGGAGAATAAAAAAATGTACAAGTTGATTATTAATTTAATAATGGTTTGTCTTTTTATCACCGGATGTACAGCGTGGAAGTCAACAAAAAATTTTTACAAAGAATATATAAATTCAGATCCGGAAATTGATCTACAAGCCAATGGGTTGGATAATAAACAAGAGGAATATTTTGCAAAGATTTTATATCCTATGGATAGGCAGTTAAGCGATGTTTTGCACAGGTTAGATGTTCAGGATAGTTATCCCGACGAAGTCTGGTTTGAGCAAATGTTGAAGGACTTTCCCTGGTTAAATGGTGTGGCCGCTATTGATAGAAATGGTCATATTTTGTTTAAACGTTCTGCCTATTCCATGAAGGCATTGGATTTTAGTGTGCTATTTACAAAGAGATTACGAGTAAATGAGCCAAAAGTTCGGGTTTGTGTCCAAGATTCGGTTTTGGGCCCGGAAGTATACCTAGGCCGACCTTTTTTTAGAAATAACCAAGTTCAGGGGTTCCTGGTGGTACATTTTGATCCCAGAACATGGGCAAGTTTAAGTCCCAGGCCTGAAGAATTGGCGATTATTGCAGAGGGGAAACTTATTTGGGCCGGTAAGTACGGAGAATTGAGTAAATTGTTTACGCAAAGAAATAGGACCGAGATGCTTAAAAACAGTGTCTTTGGTAAGTTGGAGGTCAAGGATAGGAATTTTTATTGGTTCTCTAGAGCACTGGAGGAAAATTGGCTCATATACTTGATGGCAGAATCTAAAGGGGGATGAGATGCGTCAAATTACTGTTACAGAACATTTACTTGTGCATCAAAAAGCAAGTGCAATGGCCACCGGTCGATTCACTCGGCTTTTAAATGAATTAATATTAGCAGCTAAGATAATATCCAGAGAAGTAAACAAGGCAGGTTTGGTAGATGTTCTGGGGTTTACCGGGGAGGTAAATGTCCAGGGAGAACAGGTGAAAAAGCTGGATGAGTACGCCAACAGGGTCATTATCCATCGTATGGAGAGAGCAGGGGTTTTGTGTGCCATGGCCTCTGAGGAGAATGCCGATTTAATAGAGATCCCGGCAAAATTTGGCCAGGGAGATTATATTTTGATCTTTGATCCCCTGGATGGCTCGTCAAATATAGATGTCAATGTAAGTATAGGCACTATTTTTTCCATTTACAGGCGTAAAGATGGCACTCGGCCAGTAGTTTTGAGTGATGTGCTCCAAAAGGGAGCAGAGCAAGTGGCTGCCGGTTATTTTATTTATGGTTCATCAACAATGATGGTTTATACGACAGGAAATGGAGTGCATGGTTTTACTTTGGATCCCAGTGTGGGCGAATTTTTGCTTTCTCATCCGGATATTAAGATTCCGGAACAAGGCAAGATATATTCAATTAATGAAAGTTACTGGCACTACTGGGATGAACCTACCAAACAAGTTGTTTCTTACTTTAAATCCCCTGAAAATGAGATTAAAAGACCATACTCCTTACGTTATATAGGTTCCCTGGTTGCTGATTTTCACCGCAATTTGCTCTATGGTGGTATTTTCATGTATCCAGCCGATTCAAGAGACCCCAAAAAACCTTCCGGAAAGCTCAGGTTACTATGCGAGGCCAATCCCATGGCCTTTATTGCCGAGCAGGCAGGAGGAATGGCAATTGATGGGCAGAGAAGGATTTTAGATATTGAGCCACAAGAACTGCATCAGCGGGTGCCTCTGTTCGTAGGGTCGAAAAAGGATGTCCAGAAAGTAGCTGACATTTACAAGTGTAGTACATAGCAAGCTGAGAAATTGAACGGAACAATTTAAGAAAAGTTTATAGATAGGTTCTACTGGTTTTGAAACGGAGGCTATTCATTTTTCTCGCGAAGAAAGAGAATCTATATTAATGTACCTTCAAGCTTGGATAAGGCAAAATTTTTGGCCTGAGGATGACCTTTCTTGACCTAGGCATTATGGGCTATCATTAAAGGTGCTTGTGGAAGTTTTATTATTCTTAAGGGAAGTAGTATGAGCCTTAAGGCTGGATTGAAGTCCGGGGAAAATATGTCTGATATGATTTGATTTGCTGAAATTTTTTTAGTTTACTTAATTTTTGTACTTTTGCTAAGTAACTCGACCGGCAATGCTAGCAACCAGTGGTAGCATTGCCGGTCGACTTTTTTTGGGATAAAATTATAAATTTTCAGATTAAAAAACAGGAGTGGGAAATTGAAAAGGAGATTTATGCTGTTTATGCTTCCATGTGTTTTATTGGGAGGGGTAATTTTAGCCTTTTTGATTGGTTTCCAATTAAACAAAGAGTTTGAGGAACAGTTCCGTCAGAGAGCGGAATTGTTGATGTACAGCATGAAAGCCGTACGTAAGCACATTGGAGCGGTAGTTAGGCCGAAGGCAGAAGAGTTACTAGGCAGTGATGAATTTGTGCTTGAGCTACAGTCAACTTCTTATGCCGCTAACAATGTTTTTGCTATGATTCCAAAGGAATATAAAGATGGGCTTAGCTGGAGAACCCCATCAATTAAGCCGATGAATCCAGCTAACAAGGCCACTGCTATGGAAGCAGAGTTGATTAACAAGTTAGACGAAATGCATTCGAGAGGCCAGAAGCCAGTTTGGAAAGGAGTGAAGACGATTAATGGGATTGAAAGTTATGTTATAGCTTTGGGCACGGTTAACAAGGCTAAATGTATTAGATGTCATAGTACGCCAGAGAGGGCACCTAAATCCGTACGCAATCGATATCCTTTTGATAGTCCAGCACGGATAGTGGGGCGTGTAGAAGCTGCCGAAATTGTGACAGTTCCGATATCCATTATTTCCGAAAAAATTGCTTATTTTAATTATATTATCTTGGGTTTTATTTTAACAGGCTCGTTTTTATTGGTAGTTATTGTTTATATTTTATTCAATAGGATGATTAGTAATCCTATACAACATTTGTGCAAATTGACTCAACAAATAGGTAGTGGAAATTTTGATTATAGAGTCAATGGCAAGTTTAAAGGTGAATTGGTGACTTTGTATAACGCAATTAGAGGGATGGCTAAAACTATAAAAAGCAAGATTGAAGAGGCTGATAATGAAAAAAGTAGGGCCGAAGAACATACTTTGCGGGCAGAACAGGCATTGAAACAGGCCGAAGAAGCCATGCACAGGGCTGAGCAAGCCAGAAAAGAAGGGTTACAGGAGGCAGCTTGTAAATTGGAGAAGGTGGTTGAGAGTTTGGCTTCGGCATCCGAACAGCTTTCAGCCCAGTCCGAACAGGTTGCTAATGGAGCCGAGACACAAAAGCAGCGTACAGAAGAGACAGCAATGGCTATGCAAGAGATGAACGCCACGGTTCTAGAGGTCGCCAAAAATGCTTCGCAAGCTGCAAAAGAGGCTGATCAGGCCAAGAGCAAAGCAGAACAGGGAGCTAAAATTGTGGATCATGTCGTTGGAGCTATAAACCAGATCAACGAACTGGCAGAGCAGTTAAAGGAAAACATGGGACAGCTTAAGAAAAAGGCAGGTGCTATATCCCAGGTAATGACCGTGATTTCAGATATTGCTGATCAGACAAATTTACTGGCCCTTAATGCAGCTATTGAGGCAGCCAGAGCAGGTGAGGCCGGTCGTGGTTTTGCTGTAGTGGCCGATGAGGTGCGCAAACTAGCGGAGAAGACTATTCAAGCAACCAAGGAAGTGGGCGGGGCTATATCTGAGATCCAAAATGAGGTAGAAAAAAATGTTACCGATATGGATAATGTTGCAACATCAGTGCAAAAAGGAAAAGCCCTGGCAAAGGAATCCAAACAGGCATTGCAGGGGATTGTGCAATTAGTCATTTTGGTAACTGACCAGATTAGAGCCATTGCTACAGCATCAGAAGAGCAAGCTGCTGCAACTGAAGAGATAAGTCAGGGAGTAGAAGATATAAAGCAGATTTCCGAAGAAACGGCATCGGGGGTGAGCGAGACCAAAGAGGCTATAAGGGATTTGGTAAGGCTGGCTGAGGAACTTAAGGCTTTGATCAAGGAACTGTCGCAGGGGTGATAGAAGCAATTTAGATTGGAATTTTTGAGAAGAGGTAGTATCTAATAGAAGTTAAATAAAATCCCGCTTTAGGCGGGATTTTATTTTTTTAATTATTGTTTATTGACTGTTTGTTTCCAATTCGGTAATTCTCTGAAATTCTTAGAATAATTATATGGACGGGATTTAATTCGGACTTTAGATGTAATTTGTTATTCTTTTTTTTGTGAGATATTAAAATTATGTGAGAACTTTTAATATTGAGACCCTCAAACTACAATCTATGGAATAATGCTCTGTTTAGGAATTGAGACTTCATGCGATGAAACGGCTTTGGCCTTGGTGGATAAGGGAAAGCTGATTGGCGAAAGTATTGCTTCGCAAATAGATATCCACTCAATATTTGGGGGGATTGTGCCGGAAATAGCTTCCAGGGAACACCTGCGCACATTAGTCCCCTTGTTTGATGATCTGCTCCAAAAGTGTGGAGTGGAGACAAAAGATATAGACCTAATTGCTGTTGCAAGAGGACCAGGCCTTCTTGGTAGTCTTTTAGTCGGCTTGGGTTTTGCCAAGGGTTTGGCCTTAGCCCTAGATAAGCCTCTGGTTGGGGTTAATCATCTATATGCCCACTTGCTGGCAGCTGGTCTGGAGCAAGAAATCGAGTTCCCGTCTTTGGGGCTTTTGGTCTCAGGCGGACATACGCATATTTATTTCATCCGATCGCCGTTTGATTTTGAACTGCTGGGCAAAACCCTTGATGACGCTGCCGGTGAGGCTTTTGATAAGGTGGCTAAGTTCTTGAATTTGCCATACCCGGGAGGGGTTTATATTGACCGGTTCGCACAGGAGGCTGATCCTGATCCTGGTCTTTTCCCCAGGCCTTATGTTGACAACGACAATTTAGACTTTAGTTTTAGTGGTTTAAAGACTGCGGTGGCCAATTTTCTTAAAAAGAATGATCATTTGGTATTGAAAAGCATGGATGAAGTTGCTCCCGGATTTACGCCTGGCCTTGAATTGGCAGCGGTTTGTGCCTCCTTTAACTGGACTATAGCAGAAACTTTAAAGATTAAGTTAAGCCGAGCCTTAAAAAGAGTTAAACCTAGAAGTATTATTTTAGCTGGAGGAGTTGCGGCCAACACTTTGATTCGCCAGACTATAGAAGATTTGTGCCAGAAAGAGAATCTGCCCCTGGTTCTCCCAAGTAAAAAACTATGTACTGATAATGGGGCCATGATAGCTTACTATGGAGAAATATTGGGGGTGGCGGGGTTGAAGCATGGCTTGGATCTTGAGGCAATTCCTAGAGGCAAGAAGATCCCCTGGGATTATATAAAAGATTGAAAGAGTGCCCGTCAGCAAAGGTTTTTTTAAAAATGGTCTTTTTAAGACCTCAACTTTCTGACATGATTAACATCCTCAAATTACTACACAATTGAAGAGTGCATTTTCTGAAATGCATTACAAACGGGTTGGGGAACACATCTTGGCGAAGATTGCGGAAGTGCTGTGCATAGGGAGGTTATTCCATCGAACTTTCGAAACCCATCATAACAACAGAAAAGGCATGAAGTAATATTCTCATGACTAACCCCATTATGCACAGCCCGCAAGCAAGCCTTAGATGTGTCCAAGTCTTTGTTAGCATTGAAGAAAATGCGCTCGCAAATTAACTCAGAAAGTTGAGTTAAGACTCCGAAACTATCGCTAAAGAGACTGTGGCCGGACCTTTTATCAACTCAATTTCCAAGGTTTATTTCAGTCTTGGTTTCTTTCATGCTGGTACAAATACTTGGACCTGATTCTCAAAACTTGCTTGCGGCCATAGCATAATGGGACACTTTGGGTAAACAAAATATTCTTTTATTATCGATAGTTATGGCAAATAGTCCCCGATATTTAGCTTTGTCGCCCCGAGGCTCTGTTCTTTCACAAGCATCACTAAGATTGGGTTACCCAAGCCGTTTGTAATGCATTTCAGAAACCAGGACTTTCAATCAGCGCTTAAAATGTGGTTTAGCCACAGACTCTTAAGATATTACCCAGTACCAAAATATGGCTCAATGAGCGTTTTTGTAGAAAAATTGATTAAAGTAGGCATTGCCCTGACCAGAACCAGGGAACTGGAAAATTTTTTGGAGCTCATCCTGGGGGCTAGGGCTGGAATTTGTGCGGACTATGGTTTTAGGGGGGATAATAACTATACTTATTTCAATGCCAGGCCTAATGACTGGCGCTATTTGTCCTGCGAGCGGTTAAAATTCTCAACTATTTTCCAGTATAATTGATTTGTACCTTTTATCACTTTTTTTGTACCTCATATCGAATTTGAGGTGCAAATTTTCAAGAAGGTTTATATTAACTTTTTGAAATTCCACAAGGAAAAATTGACAAGACAAGCTATTGGCTAAAACCTTGACCCCAAAAATTCTGCAAAATCAACTGGTGGTGGCATTTTTGAGTAAACTGGTGAGGGCGTATTTAACTCAAAAAAGTGAAAATTAGTTACGACTTACTATATTTATAAGCCTGAATCCGTGAATTGAATCCTTACCTCGTTATAACACTGACCATGTTGAACGCCAGAGCGGACTACTTCTTTCGCACGTGCACGGACACAACTATTATGACATTGTGTTCGGCTTTCAAAGCAATAGGCATTTTTTTTGCTGAGGTGCGGGAGCCCTGTCAGAGCTTTGGGGCGTTTGACATGAAGTAATTCACGGATGGAGGTTAAAACCTTTTCAAGGAGGACATGTATGTCTAAAAAAGCGACTATCGCGTGGACCAAGGTCGATGAAGCTCCAGCTCTTGCAACATATTCTTTATTGCCGATAGTACGGGCAATGACCAAAGACGCCAACCTGGAAATTGAGCTTAGAGATATTTCATTGGCTGGAAGAGTTTTGGCTCAGTTTCCTGATTACCTGCCAGAAGAGCAAAGAGTGCCTGATGATTTAGCCTTTCTTGGTGAGCTTGTCTTTAAGCCGGAAGCAAATATTATGAAGCTCCCCAACATCTCAGCATCTTTGCCCCAACTTAAAGAAACCATTCGTGAGCTTCAATCTCAGGGTTATGCTTTGCCAGATTACCCAGAAGACCCAAAAACTGAAAAGGAAAAAGAAATAAAAGCACGCTATGATAAATGTATAGGTAGTGTGGTTAATCCTGTTTTAAGACAGGGGAATTCAGATCGAAGACTGGCTCAGGTTGTCAAAGAGTTCGCCAAAAAACATCCTCATAGAATGAGAGATGTCGATGCTAAATCCAAAAGTTATCTTGCTCATATGGTTAGTGGGGATTTTTATGAAAATGAAAAATCTGTAACAATTGAAAAAGACACTAAAATTAAGTATGTTTTTACAGATAATAGTGGTCAGGAAACAGTTTTAAAAGAAGTTGAGATTGGAAAGGGAGATGTTGTTGATGCAACTTTCATGAATAGACAAAAGCTGCGTGATTTCTTTTCTCAGGTAGTTGAAGATGCTAGAGAAAAAGATATTCTTTTTTCCTTGCACGTCAAAGCTACAATGATGAGAGTTTCTGATCCTGTTATCTTTGGTGACGCTATCAGGGTTTACTATAAAGAATTGTTTGAGAAATACAATAAAGAGTTGGAGGAGATTGGATTTAATCCTAACAATGGATTGTCAGATCTTGAGGCAAGATTAAGCAAATTGCCAGAAGATAAGCAAGGCGAGATCAAGAAAACTTTAGAAGATATTTATGCCAGGCAACCAAGGCTGTATATGGTTGACTCAGATAATGGAATTACCAACTTGCATAGACCTAATGATGTAATTATTGATGCTTCTATACCTGCAGTTATTAAAAATGGTTTAAAAGGCTGGGGGCCATCTGGAGAAGTTGACGATTGTGTTATTACTGTCCCTGATAGAAGTTATGCTACAATGTATCGTGAAATAGTGGAAGATGTTAAAGTGAGAGGGCAGTTTGATCCAACTAAAGTAGGTAGTGTTGCTAATGTTGGCTTAATGGCAATGAAAGCTGAGGAATATGGTTCGCACGATAAAACATTTTTTCCTCCTGCAGATGGCACCATAAAAGTTGTTGATGGAGATGGAAAAGTATTACTCGAGCATTCTGTAAATGAAGGAGATATTTATAGAAGCTGTATTACCAAAGATAAGGCAATTAGAAATTGGGTTAAGCTTGCTGTAGATAGAGCGGAAGAGAGTGGGTGGACTTTAGTTTTTTGGCTTGATTCATTTAGAGCCCACGATAGAGAAATCATTAAGAAGGTTAAAGAAGAATTACCTAAATATAACCTTGACAATATTGATTATTACATCAAACCACCTCAAGATGCTATGAAGTTTACTTTAGAAAGGTTTAGAAATGGTGAAGATACTATTGCAGCAACAGGTAATGTCTTAAGAGATTATTTAACAGACTTGTTTCCCATTATTGAGGTTGGAACAAGCGCTAGGAGCCTTTCTATTGTTCCACTTATTGCCGGAGGAGGGGTGTATGAGACAGGTGCTGGAGGTAGTGCGCCCAAGCATGTTCAACAGTTTGTCAAAGAAGGACATTTGAGATGGGATAGTTTAGGAGAGTTCTTGGCTTTTGCTGAATCATTACAACTTGCTTATAAGCAGTCTGAAGATAAAAAATTGCTTATTATAGCAAATGCTTTGTCTAAAGCTATTGGTAAATATCTTCATAACGATAAAACACCAAAGAGAAAGGTAGGAGAACTTGACACCAGAGGAAGCCATTTCTATCTTGCACTTTACTGGGCCCAGGCTCTGGCTGAACAAACTGAAGATGAGCAACTGGCACAAAAATATGCCAAAGTAGCTAAAGAGCTGGAAACAAATGAAGCAAAAATATTAGAAGAGATCCAGGCAACAGAAAGATCTCCTAAAGACATTGGCGGATATTATCATCCTGATAAAGAGAAAACTGAACAAGCCATGCGGCCAAGTAAAATTTTTAGGGATATTATTGACGCCCTTTAAATTAATTCCCTGAATCCGTGAATTTATCTAAATCATAACCGTTTTGAATATCAGAAAGAGGGCTGTCCTTCCCGCAGCTAATAGAATACGGCTGTATTAAATGAGTTTCAGTTTTAAAACAATAGGGCTTCTTCCCTGGGTAGCGGGGAGACAGTTCCAACTCAGACGGTATAGATTTGAAATGATTCGCGGCTTCATGTTGATAAGCTAGACAAAGCACTTCCTTTCAAAGGAAGTGCTTTGTCTATTTTTTTTAACTTTTTGTTTAAGTGTTAGTTTTATTTAGCTTAACTCCTTGAGTTTTCTTGTGCTTCGTTATAATCCTTGACCATTCTGAACACCTGAGGGGGACTGTCCCTGTGCACCAATATATTCGTCAGAAAATGGAATTTTAAAGAAAGTATATAGCTCTACATGGTGTTAATTGTGCAGTCGGGTAAGACTATTAGACTTGGTGCTTCGGATGACAGTTTGGTCATTGAAGCGCAGCTCCCCATGCAAGATGTGCTTTATGTGCAGCCCGGATGCTTTTACCTGTAACTTTAATACGGGATTATCTTGAATGGGAATGACAAAAATATCGCCATTTCCCGGTATGATTGTGCTGGTCAATACTAAGACAGGCGAGCGTACCATCCTGGAATATCTACCTGATCCCTACCTGGAACGATTTCCCCACGCTTTTACTGAAAGCTGAATTGTAACCAACCAAAATGACCGGAGCTAATTGTCC
Organism: Desulfovulcanus ferrireducens; assembly: GCF_018704065.1. Lineage (NCBI taxonomy): Bacteria > Pseudomonadati > Thermodesulfobacteriota > Desulfovibrionia > Desulfovibrionales > Desulfonauticaceae > Desulfovulcanus > Desulfovulcanus ferrireducens. The sequence goes on from NZ_JAGUQP010000023.1 coordinate 20,604, forward strand.
CGTGAACGGTAAAAATTCACAACTATTTTTCCTGCATAATAGGTTTGTACCTTTTATCACTTTTTTTGCACCTCATATCGAATTTGAAGTGCAAATTTTCAAGAATGTTAATATTAATTTTATTAAATTCCACAAGGAAAAAAATGAGGAGAGAAACTAATGGCCAAAACCTTGACCCAAAAAATTCTGGAAAGTCATCTGGTCGTGGGCGAGTATGAGCCTGGGAAAGAAATAGGCATTCGCATTGACCAGACTTTGACTCAGGATGCCACTGGCACCATGTGTAACCTTCAGTTTGAGGCTATGGGTATCCCCCGGGTAAAGACTGAACTTTCGGTTAGTTATGTTGACCACAACACTATTCAGGCTGGTTTTGAGAATCCTGATGATCACAAGTACCTACAAACAATGGCAGCAAAATACGGGATGATTTATTCCCGGCCTGGCAATGGTATTTGTCATCAGGTACATCTGGAGAGGTTTGCTGCTCCTGGCAAAACTCTGCTTGGTTCTGACAGTCACACTCCTACGGGTGGCGGCATTGGTATGGTCAGCATCGGCGCTGGTGGTCTGGATGTTGCCGTGGCCATGGCAGGCGGGCCTTTTTATTTAACATGTCCCAGGGTGATTCGCATTAACCTTACAGGTAAGCTGCCTGAGTGGGTAAGTGCTAAAGATGTAATTTTAAAAGTATTGGAGATCTTTGGTAGCAAAGGCAACGTTGGTTGCGTTTTCGAATATACTGGTGAGGGCGTAAAGACGCTAAGCGTACCTGAACGCGCAACGATTACCAATATGGGGGCAGAGTGCGGTGTAACATTTTCTATTTTCCCCAGCGATGAAGTGACCAGAGAATTTCTAAGGGCACAGGCCAGGGAAACGGATTGGGTGCCACTGGCTGCTGATGAAGGCGCTGTTTATGAAAAAGAGGTGGAAATCAATTTAAGTGAGCTGGAGCCGATGATTGCCTGTCCGCACAACCCTGGTAATGTGAAGAAGCTGGCAGAAGTGGAAGGACTGGCTGTTGATCAGGTTTGCATTGGAAGTTGCACCAATTCTTCTTACCGCGATCTTATGATCGTTGCTGAAATGCTGGATGGCAAGGTTTGTCATCCGGATGTGAGCTTTGTTGTTGCTCCTGGTTCCAGGCAGGTTATGCGTATGCTGGCAGAGAACGGCGCTCTGGATAAATTGATTGCTGCTGGCGCCAGGATAGCAGAAAGTGCGTGTGGTTTTTGTATCGGCAATAGTTGTGCCCCGCGTAGTAACGGCGTGTCCTTGCGGACCAGCAACCGCAATTTTCTGGGGCGTTGTGGGACAAAGTCAGCAGATGTTTATCTGGTTAGTCCTGAAGCTGCTGCTGCTGCCGTTATTACCGGCAAAGTTACTGACCCGCGTGCTCTGGAGATAAGCTATCCTGAGATTGTTCAACCAGAGATGTTCTTGATTGACGACACCATGTTTATCGCTCCGTCACCAGAGCCGGAGAAGATTGAAATTTATCGTGGCCCAAATATTGGCGAGCCTCCAGTAAATGACCCCATGCCGGAAAAGATAGATGGCGTGGTAACCATCAAGGTTGGTGATGAGATTACCACCGACCATATCATTCCTGCGGGCAGCCGGATGAAATATCGTTCCAACGTGCCCAAATACGCAGAATTTGTCTTTGAGGTCCTGGACCCTGAATTTCATATCAGGGCCAAGGCCTATAAAGAGAAGAACAAACACAATATAATCGTTGGTGGTCTGAGTTATGGTCAAGGTTCTTCCAGAGAACATGCGGCAATTTGTCCCATGTATCTGGGAGTTAAGGCCGTTATTGCCAGATCTTTTGAACGCATCCACGCGGCTAATCTGGTGAATTTTGGTATTGCTCCGCTGTTATTTATCAATGAGGCCGATTACGAGGATGTTGCTCAGGGTGACGAATTGGAGATAGCGGATATGCGGGAAAAGATTAAGGCTGGCCAGGATCTGACAGTTGTGAATAAAACCAAAGGTAAAAGTTTTACCGTAACTTATCAGCTCTCAGACCGTCAGAAAGAGATCCTTTTGGCTGGTGGAACACTTAGCTATATGAAAATGAAAGCGTAAGGAGAGTATCATGGCACAACGCGGCATTAGAGAATATGATGCAAAAAGAATGCTGGCAAATTATCTGAAAGATAATCTGCCGGAGATTGCTTTTGAATTTAAGGGCGTTTTGGTTACACCTGAAACAGATTGGGACGTCCTGGTAAAAGAAAATCCGTGGCTGACTACTGAAAAGTTGGTAGCCAAGCCGGACCAATTGTTCGGAAAGCGAGGCAAGCATGGTCTGGTCCTGGTAAATGCAAGCCTGGATGAGGTAAAGGCCTGGATTGGCGAAAGAATGAACAAGGACGTGACCATAGGCCAGGTGACCAATGAGTTGAACTGCTTTTTGGTCGAGCCATGTGTTCCACATGAGAAGGAATATTATCTGGCCATGACCACGGAAAGAGAAGGGGATAAGATTTTTATCTCTGCTCATGGCGGAGTAGATATCGAAGAGGTTTGGGATACAGTCAATGAAGTATTTATTCCAATTCTTGCCAAAGAAAATATTGAGGAAAAGATTGCTCAGGCCATTCCAGAAGAAATAGAGGATAAAGAAGCTGTGACTCGTCTTGTAAAGGCACTATATGACTTCTTCGTTGATTATCATTTTACCTACCTAGAGTTTAACCCCTTTGTTTTAGAGGGGAACAAGTTTTTCCCATTGGATGCAGTTGCCCGCCTGGACGATACCGCTCAGTTCGAGTGTGTGGAGAAGTGGGGCGATCTTACCTTCCCAACACCTTTTGGACGCAAGAGCACTCCGGAAGAGGCATATGTCAAGCAGTTGGATGCCAAGAGCGGTTCATCAATGAAACTTACCGTGCTTAATCCTAAAGGGCGGATCTGGACAATGGTGGCCGGCGGGGGCGCCAGTGTTGTTTATACCGATACCATTTCTGATCTTGGTGGAGCGCAGGAACTGGGCAACTACGGTGAATATAGCGGTAACCCCACCACAGACGAGACCTATGAATATGCAAAGACACTTCTTGATCTTATGACCAGGGAAAAAGATCCCCAGGGCAGGCCCAAGGTGCTGATTATAGGCGGTGGTATTGCCAATTTTACTGACGTGGCCAAGACCTTTGACGGCATTGTTAAGGCCTTGGAAGATTATACCGAGAAGTTAAAGGCCGTGAATGCCAAGATTTTTGTACGCAGGGGTGGCCCCAACTATGAAAAGGGTCTCGCCAAAATCAAGGATGCGGGCGAAAGGTTAGGTCTTAGCATTGAAGTTTACGGTCCAGAGGCCCACATGACCAGAGTTGTTAAACTGGCCTTGGAAGAACAAGCTGCTTAAGGAGGACACAATGTCAAAACCGGAATATTGTTTGTTTGATAGAAATACCCAGGCCATTATTTATGGCTATCAGCAAAGGGCAATCCAGCGGATGCTGGACTTTGACTATATCTGTAGGCGCGAGACCCCCAGTGTGGCCGCCATTGTGGCTCCAACGCGTAAGAACGGTTACCATAAATGTTTTTTTGGCAACAAGGAAATCTTGATCCCAATTTACAGGGAGTTTGATGAAGCTGTTGAAAAGCATGCAAATGCTGATGTAGTGGTCAATTTTTCATCCTATCGTTCTGCCTATCCCACCACTATGGATGCTCTGGCCAAGGACACCATCCGTACTGTGGCTATTATTGCTGAAGGCATCCCCGAAAGATATGCCCGTATAATCGCGGCTACAGCCAAAGAGATGAACAAGTGCGTTATTGGCCCAGCCACAGTAGGCGGAATTGCTGCCGGAGCCTTTAAAATAGGAAACTCAGCAGGAACCCTGGAAAATATTATTCGTTGCAAACTCTATCGTCCTGGCAGCGTTGCTTTTGTTTCTACATCAGGTGGTCTGTTTAACGAGTTGAATAATATTATTTCTCAGGCCACAAATGGAGTTTATGAAGGAATAGCTGTCGGTGGCGATTTATATCCTGGCTCGACCTTTATTGATCATTGTTTGCGTTATGAAGCCAATCCGGACATCAAGATGATGGTAGTCCTTGGTGAGCTGGGTGGTAAGAAAGAGTATGAAGTAATAGAGGCCATGAAGGCCGGTAGAATTACCAAGCCTGTTGTTGCATGGTGTACAGGTACCTGTGCCAAGCTTTTCCCGGGCGAGGTACAATTTGGTCATGCAGGCGCGAGGGCCGGCGATGATTCCGAGACCGCAGAGGCCAAAAACAGGGCCTTTAAGGAAGCTGGTGCCATTGTCCCCAAATCATTTGATGAGCTCAGGAAGGTCATCAGGGAAACTTTTGAGGACTTGAAGGCCAAGGGGGTTATTCCTGAGTTAGAGGAGCCTGAAGTTCCACCTGTTCCTGAAGATTTTGCCGAGGCTAAAGCTAAAGGCAAGGTGCGCCGCGCAACCAGTTTTATCTGTACCATCAGCGATGATAGCGGCGAAGAAGCTACATATAATGATATTCCCATTAGCTCGGTTGTCGAGCAGGGGATGGGTATTGGAGATGTCATTGGTTTGCTTTGGCTAAAATGCCGTTTACCGAAATGGGCTAGCGAATATATCGAAATGTGTATAAAGATTGTTGCTGATCATGGCCCCTGTGTCTCTGGTGCCCACAATGCTATCGTTGCTTCCAGAGCTGGAAAGGATCTGGTTTCCTCACTGGCAAGCGGACTCCTGACGATTGGACCCAGATTTGGCGGGGCTATTGACGGCGCTGCCTATTATTTCCGCAAGTTCTGTGACGAAGGGAAAACTCCCAGGCAGATGGTTAACGAGATGAAGGCTGCCGGTACCTTGATTCAAGGTATTGGACATAAAATCAAGAGTGTACGTAATCCTGACAAGCGGGTTGAACTGCTTAAGAATTATGCCAAAGAGAACTTCCCTTCGACCAAATATCTGGACTATGCCCTTGAAGTAGAAAAGGTGACCACGGCTAAGAGGGGCAACCTGATTTTGAATGTAGATGGATGTATTGGGGTTTTGTTTGTGGATTTGCTGGCGAACTTAGGGTTCAGTTCAGAGGAAATCGGCGAAATCATTGATGCCGGAACATTGAATGCAGTTTTTGTTCTTGGCCGCAGTATTGGCATAATCGGTCATATTCTGGACCAAAAACGGCTCAAAGCCGGGCTTTATCGCCATCCAATGGATGATATCTTATATGCTACAGAGCCCCCACGCGAAGTACGCTAATAAACATTCAATGTTAGGCTAGGCTATAAAAGCAATGCGGGGGATACTCCCCCGCATTGTATAAGTTTTAAGTGTTAAGTTTTAGGTGTTAAGGGTGGAGATATGTATACGGTCCACACTACACTTAAAACTTAACACTTAAAACTCTATAAAATAAAAAGAGGAGAAAGATGCGCAGACATAAGGTATCGATTATTGGTGCTGGAATGGTAGGTTCTACAACTGCTCATTGTTTAGCTCAAAAAGATATAGCAGACATAGTATTATTGGACATCAAAGACGGCCTCGCTGCGGGCAAGGGTCTGGATCTATTTGAAGCCTCCCCAATTAATGCATTTCATGGTCAAATTCAGGGAACAACGGATTTTGCCCAGACCAAGGGCTCAGATTTAGTGGTGATAACAGCTGGTTTGCCACGTAAGCCTGGCATGTCCAGAAAGGAATTGATAGGAATTAACGGTAAAATTGTTGTCAATGCTGTTAAAGAGTGTATAAACTACTCACCAGAAGCAAAAATTATTATTGTCACTAATCCTGTTGATGCCTTGACCTATGCAGCCAAGAAACTAGTAGGTTTGCCACATTCTCAGATTATGGGTATGTCAGGGATGTTAGATTCTAGCCGGTTACGTACCTTTATCGCTATGGAATTAGATGTTTCCCCTCAGGATGTTAAAGCAATGGTAATCGGAGCCCACACAGGGTCAAATATGATTCCTTTGCTTCGTCTAGCCAATGTTAATACAGTTCCATTGCCTGAATTGCTGGAACAGGAAAAGTGGCCAAAGATAATAGATAGGACAAAGAACGCAGGAGCCGAGATAGTTAGTTTATTACAGATCGGTAGCGCCTATTATGCTCCAGCTGAAGCAACAACAGAGATGGTTGATGCAATTTTGCGTGATAAGAAGCGCCTTATGCCATGTTCCGTATGCCTGGAAGGAGAATATGGTTTGTCAGATTGTGCTCTTTGCGTACCTGTAATTTTAGGAAAAGAAGGGGTCGAGAAGGTTGTTGAGATAAAACTCACTGATGAAGAAATGCAAGAAATGGTCAAAGGTGCTAATGTAATTAAAGAGATGATTGAGTGTATCGAGGTTTGATTAAATTCAAGGAGAAGAAAATTGCGCGTTGCCTTAAATCTTCAGGACAATTTACTGAAAAAGGTCGAGGAAATAAGTGGCGAAAATGTTTTTGCCTGCTACCAGTGCGGTAAGTGTTCTGCAGGCTGTCCAATGGTTGCAGAAATGGACCTCTTACCCAATCAGGTGATCCGTTTTCTGCAGATTGGCGCGGGTGAGGCAGTATTAGAAAAGCGCACTATATGGCTTTGCGCCAGTTGTTTTACTTGCGCAGCTCGCTGTCCTAAGGGTGTAAATTTAGCCAGGATGATGGAAGGAGTACGTGTGACTATCTTGCGCCAGAGTAATGCCGATCAGGTTACCCCACCTGAAATGGTCAAAGAGCCACTTCCTCAGATAGCGTTAATCAGTGCCCTGCGCAAATTTACAACTTAGATGCTGGAAGACGCTGAAGGTCAAAGCCTAAAGAAATTTTTGTGGTAAACTGTTTTTTTAGCTTTTACCATCCAGCATTGAGCCAAATAAGAAGGAAGGCAGATATGGAGATTGCTTATTTTCCCGGATGCACGTTGAAGACGACAGCAAAATCTTTTGAGACATCAGCCTTAGCTATAGCCGAGTCATTAGGTCTTGATATTAAAGAACTGCCAGAATGGACTTGTTGTGGAACAGTCTATTCATTGGCCGAAGACGATTTAATGAAGCAGTTAGGTCCGATAAGGACTCTGGCTAGGGCAGAAGGCTTAGGTTATAGCACACTGACAACTCTTTGCTCAATGTGTTATAACACACTAGTTCAGGCGAAGCAATTTGTTGCAGGAGACTCGGTTCGGCTCCAGAAGATAAATAATTTTATGGAAGAAGAGTCTGACTATACGGGTACGGTGGAGATTAAACATTTTTTGACTCTTCTCATGGAGCTGGGCTTAGATAGGCTTAAGGAAGCAGTGCAAAGGGATTTGGCGGGCAGAAAAATTGCCTGTTATTATGGATGTTTACTATTGCGTCCAGAGAGTGCATCAATTGATGATTGCGAACAGCCACAAATTTTAGAGCAGCTCATGCAAGCCTTAGGCGCTGAACCGGTATTTTTCCCGTACCAGGTTGAATGCTGTGGTAGTTATTTAACAGCGGTAAAACCTGATATTGTGGCCAGGCGCGCATACAGGATTTTAGAGAATGCGAGAGAAAATGGTGCGGAGGCGATCATAACAAGTTGTCCTTTATGTTCGTTTAATCTCAAAGACCGCCAAAAAAATATTAAGGCCATTTATCCAGGTTTTAAAGATATACCTGTGTATTATTTTACGGAAATTATGTCCGAAGCATTAGGAATTACAAAAACAGTGGAGAACAGCTAATGCGCATTGGAGTATTTATCTGTCATTGCGGTAAGAATATAGCCGGGGTAATAGATATAAAAAGGCTGACTAGTTCTGTATCCGAATTAGAAGAAGTCTATTACGCAACCGATTATGTGTACCTTTGTAGTGAACCCGGCCAAAAAGCAATCCAGGATCAGATCAAGGAACTAGGCTTAACCCATATAGTTGTAGCAGCCTGTAGTCCCAAGATGCATGCTGCAACTTTTGCGCAGGCCTTGGAAGATGCAGGAGTAAATGCTTACCTGCTTGAGATTGCTAACATCAGGGAGCAATGCTCCTGGGTTCATCCTCATGAGCCCGAAGAGGCTACCGACAAAGCTTTTGAACTGATCAAGGCAGGTGTGGCCAAGGTCGGTCAGGCTGTTCCTTTGCAACCCCTAAGCGTTCCTTTAAACCGAAAAGTAATGGTAGTTGGGGGAGGTATAGCCGGGATTCAAGCTGCTTTGGATATCGCCAATGGCGGTTTTGAGGTATACCTCGTAGAAAGGACACCATCCCTGGGTGGTCATATGGCCCAATTAAGCGAGACCTTTCCTACCCTGGACTGCTCATCATGTATTCTCACACCACGTATGGTAGAAGCAGCCAAACATCCTAAGATTCATCTATACACCTATTCCGAGGTCAAGGAAGTCCAGGGAGTAGTGGGGCAATACAAAGTAAAGATAGAGCAAAAACCCCGCTATGTTGACCCGGTGAAATGTACCGGATGTGGGGATTGTACCGAAGTATGCCCGGTGATTGTGCCCAACGAGTTTGAGCAAAGTCTAGGTGGGCGTAAAGCCATTTATGTTCCCTTTTCCCAGGCAGTACCTCTTAAATACACAATTGACTTGGAAAACTGTCTGAATACCAGAGAACTTGTTGTCTGCGACCAATGTTATAGGGCTTGTGGCCCCAAAGCAATAAATTATCTGATGGAGCCAAAAGAGGAAGAGATTGAGGTCGGGGCCATTGTGGTGGCAACCGGATATGATCTCATGCCTGTTGAGGATTTGAAAGAGTATGGCGGAGGATTGTATCCGGATGTTGTGTCAGGCCTTGAATTTGAACGACTGGTTACGGCTTCCGGACCAACAAGCGGTGTAGTCAGGCGTCCATCCGACGGCAAAATCCCTAAGCGAATCGTCTTTATTCAATGTGCTGGCTCGCGTGATCCTGAACACGGTTGTGCTTACTGTTCAAAGATTTGTTGTATGTATACTGCAAAACATGCCTTTATGTTTAAGCATGCTGTGCCCGACGGGGAGGTATTTGTATTTTATATTGATGTGCGGGCTGCGGGCAAAGGCTATGAGGAATTTGTGCAACGGGTTATGGAGGAAGAGAGGATTGCCTATTTGCGGGGCAAGGTATCTAAAGTATTTCAGCGTGATGATAAATTAATTGTATGGGGATCTGATACATTAACTGGTATGGCAGTGGAAATCGAAGCTGATATGGTTGTGTTGGCTCCAGCGGTTGTGCCAAGTAAAGGAGCAAAAGAGCTGGCCAAGCTTTTTAAGACGCCAGTTAATGAATATGGATTTTTAGATGAAGTTCATCCAAAACTCAGGCCTGTTGAGTCTTCGGCTATGGGGGTTTATCTGGCCGGAGCAGCTCAGGCGCCCAAGGATATCCCTGATAGCGTATCTCAGGCTAGTGCGGCTGCAAGCAAAGTCCTGGGTCTCTTTTCTCAAGAAGAGTTGGCTCTAGAACCGATCAAGGCAGAAGTTAATCTTGATAATTGTGACGGATGTGCGCTTTGCGTCGGAGTTTGTCCCTATGGGGCAATATCTTTGGTTCAGGATGAGCCTGACGGTCCGAGGCATATCCAGGTACATAAGGCCTTATGTCAGGGCTGTGGAGTGTGTATGGCTACCTGCCCGAAGGAAGGAGTCAATGTTGCTGGATTTACCTTAGCGCAACTGCGAGAGCAATTAAGGGCTATGTTGAAATAGGCGAGGGGTTAAGGGGTGAATAATTAAAGTAAATTTTGATTTAAGGACGGATAAGATGCTTAAAGCAAAAAGAAAATTATTAAATGCGGACAAGTTACAGGTTCCTTGTGGCCGGCCTGTTGTTTTTGAGGAAAGATGTAAAGGGTGCAGGCTGTGTGTAGAGTATTGTCCAAAACAGGTTTTAGAGATGTCAAAAGATTTTAATGAAAAAGGGTATCATTACCCACAGCTTAAGCAGGGTCAGGAAAAAGATTGTATTAATTGCGGTTATTGCCAGGAAGTATGTCCTGATTTTGCGATATATGTAGAGAAAGTAACCAGTTAGCGGAGCGAGGGACAAAATATGGGAAAGGATGTTTTAACAGGGGTACATTTTATGAGTGGCAACCATGCCTGTGCTGAGGGTGCGATAGCAGCAGGCTGCCGTTATTATGCAGGCTATCCGATTACACCTTCAAATGAAATAGCCGAGAGAATGTCATGGCGTCTTCCGCAGGTAGGTGGTATTTATATTCAAATGGAAGATGAGATTGCTTCAATGGCCGCCATCGTCGGAGCTTCATGGGGAGGGGCAAAGTCCATGACAGCAACCTCCGGACCAGGTTTTAGCCTCATGCAGGAAAATCTTGGGCTTGCTGTTATGACGGAAGCTCCATGTGTCATTGTTGACGTTCAGAGGGGGGCTCCTTCAACAGGACTGCCAACTCTGGTTGCACAGGCTGATGTGATGCAGGCCAGGTGGGGCAGTCATGGAGATTATGCTACAATATCCATTTCTCCTTCTTCACCGCAGGAATGTTTTGATTTTATGATTAAGGCCTTCAATTTGGCAGAGACCTGGCGGGTTCCAGTTGTTATGTTAAGTGATGAGAGCATTGCGCACTTGTCCGAACGAGTAGTGATTCCTGAGAAAAAGGAAATAAAGACTGTTTTTAGAAAAGTGGCGACCGGTCCTAAAGAAGGATTTTTGCCTTTTAAGGTGGGAGATGATCTTGTTCCTGAGATGCCCATAGCAGGGAGTGGCTATAGGGTACATGTGACTGGTCTTACCCACGATGAGCGGGGATATCCGGATTTAAGCCACCGGATGCATGAGCAACTTGTGCCCAGGCTAGTCAACAAGATAAAACAGAATGCTGAAAAGATTATTGAATATGAAGAATTTATGATTGATGATGCCGAAGTAGTACTAATAACATTTGGTGTGTCCACAAGGATCTGCCGCGCTGTGGTTAAACGGGCCAGGATGGATGGTTTAAAGTTGGGCATGCTACGTTTGATAACTGTATGGCCATTTCCAGAGAAGAGAGTGATTGAACTTTCAAATCAGGTCAAGGCGCTGGTTACAGTAGAGATTAACCTGGGGCAGCTGGCATTGGAAGTAGAAAGAGTGGTCAAAGGCAGATGTGAGACATACCTTATTCCCAATGCTGGCGGAGAAGTCCATGATCCAGAGATGGTATATGCCAGGGTAAAAGAGATTGCTCAAAATAGTTAGTTTAAGATGGAGAGAATAAAATGTCAGAAATAAAGCATCCTTCAGGGAAATTAGTCAGAGAAGATCGTATGCCCCATATTTTTTGTCCGGGGTGCGGAATTGGGGGTACGATTAGCAATATAGCAGAGGCCCTGCTGGAGAGCGGTCAAGACCTGGATAAGTTTACCGTTGTATCGGGTATTGGTTGCTCCGGCCGAGCAGCGGGCTATTTTAAGCTGGATGGGTTTCACACCACACACGGACGGCCTGTAGCTTATGCTACCGGGCAGAAATTGGCCAACCCTGATCTGAATGTGATAGTTTTCAGTGGCGATGGCGATTTGACCACCATTGGGGGTAACCACTTGATCCATGCTGCTCGCCGTAACATGGATTTGATTGTCATCTGTATCAATAATTTTAACTACGGCATGACAGGCGGGCAGATGGGCGGAACCACACCGACTTTGACCAAGACGACTACATGTGTCTACGGAAATTTTGAGACTCCGTTTAATGTGCCGTTGCTTATGACTGCTTGCGGAGCCAATTATGTGGCTCGCTGGACTTCAGCCCATTCTCATTACATAAAAAAATCTTTTCACGAAGCCTTGGAGAGGGAAGGGTTCAGGTTCATAGAGGTCATTTCCGCCTGCCCGATAAACTGGGGACGAAGAAACAAGATGCGCACGGGCATAGATCTGGTTAAATTTTTCCTTAATCAAACTGTGGTGAAGGAAAATCCTGATCCCCAGGATGCGCTTATCCAGATGGATACGCCTATTTTGTGCGGTGTGTTTGCAGACGAGGGACGTCCTGGTCTTTTACGCTCTATGCATGAGGTGCTGTCTCCCAAGGTGAAAGTTGAGAAGTTCAGAGGTGACGGAAAGATTCAAGTACCAGAGACTAAGGAGGAAGAAGCTCCGGAGATCGTCAGCAGTCCGAAGAAGGTGGAGCAGGTCAAGATAAAGCTTGGTGGTCTTGGCGGACAGGGAATTGCTCTTCTGGGCCTGATTATGGGCCGTGCGACGTGTATTTTTGATGGTAATGAGGCAGTGTACTCCCAGGAATACGGAGCAGAAGCAAGGGGTGGTGCGTCGGCATCAAGCGTTATTATTTCGTCAGAGAAGATAGATTACCCTTATATTAAAGTTCCCGATGTTATGGTGCTCATGGCCCAGGCTGCTTTTCGCAAATATAAGTCTGAGATACAACCGGGTTGTACATTGTTTATTGATAAAGACTTGGTGAAACCAGAAGACTTGCCGGAAGATGTAAAAGTGTATGCTGTGCCTGCAACGCGTATGGCCGAAGAGGTAGGGCGTAAAGTAGTTGCCAATATAGTCATGCTAGGATTTATCTCCGCTTTGACTGACTATATCAGCCTGGATGCAGTACAGTCAGCTCTGAAAATGTCAGTGCCCAAAGGAACAGAAGAATTTAACCTGAAGGCCTTTCAGGCTGGTTATGAATACGGGGAAAAGTTGAAGAAGGAAGAATCATAGGAGGCCGAGATGGCAGAACAGGAATATACCATTGGTGAAAAGACCATTGTTTTAGAGGGCACAAAGAGGATACCCATTTATATAATGGGTAAACGCTATGAGGTCCTGGAAGGGCTTACTATTATGAAGGCCCTGGAGTTTGCCGGTTATCAAATCAAAAGGGGTTGCGGCTGTAGAGCAGGTATTTGTGGCGCTTGTGCCACGGTTTACCGCCTTAAAGATGATTACCGGCTTCGTTTTGGTCTGGCATGTCAGACCACTGTTGAGCCGGACATGTACCTGACACAGATTCCCTTTGTTCCTGCTAACAAGACTGCTTACAATATGGAGGAAATAACTCCTGATGTAGGTACAATCGAGAAACTGTACCCCGAAACATTTCGCTGTTTGGCCTGTAATACCTGTACCAAAGCCTGTCCCATGGAGATTCCGGTAATGGATTATATACAGGCTTTGATGCGTGGCGATATTGCAAAAGCTGCTGAGTTATCGCACAGTTGTATCATGTGTGGCATGTGTAGCATGCGTTGCCCGGCAGAGATACAGCATTTTCATGTGGCCATGCTCGCACGACGATTGTACGGCAAGTATATTCAGCCAAAGGCCAAGCACCTGGCCAAAAGAGTTGAGCAGATTGAGGCAGGTAAATTTGAGTGGATGCTGGATGAACTAGAAGGCCTCTCTGATGAGGAATTAAAACAGAGGTATAAAGATAGAGAATGGGAGCCGGAACCATACGATCCGGCCTGGAAGCCTCAAGATACTAAATATTTGATTCTGGAATAATTGAATTTAGAGAGAAGAAGGCTACCTGCTACGAACTACGAGCTATTAAAAGGGGAAAGAGATGAAAAAATCTGGATATCCGGAAAGTTTGCAGGAGACGTTGGCCAAGGTAGAAGAAACCAGGTCAGAGCGTCTGAAGGAAGCAAAAAAACAAAAATATTTTCCAAAATTATCGCCGGATGAATACAGGGGTGTATTGGAGAAATATCACCCTGATTATAAGCCAGAAGGTCGAAAGCCATTGCAAGTAGGGCCGAATAAGGGAGATTTGTTGCAACCCGAACTGATTGAAGTCTTACAGGGACGGCCTTGGATTGAACCGGCTACCTTTGCCTCAAGGCTTAAATCTCCTGATTTTAGCACTGATGTATTGATCATTGGTGGAGGCGGTGCAGGCAGCGCTGCTGCTATTTTGGCCACAGAGCAAGGTGCTGACGTTATCATGGCTACCAAATTACGTCATGGTGATGCCAATACTGTGATGGCTGAAGGCGGGATACAGGCTGCTGATTTGCCTTATGATTCACCATATTTTCATTTTTTGGATACCATTGGTGGCGGCCATTTTACCAACGATAAAAAGTTGGTTCGTGCCCTGGTAACAGACGGTCCTCTGGTCATGAAGTGGCTGGAAGATCTCGGGGCAATGTTTGACAAGGAACCAGACGGGACCATGAAGGAACTCAAAGGTGGCGGGCTCTGCCGGCGTAGGATGCACTCCTCAGCAGATATGACCGGCTCAGAAATTATGCGTGTCTTGCGAGATGAAGTCCGCAACCGCGAAGACAAGATCAGAATTTTGGAATTTTGTGCTGCTGTTGAATTGCTGCTCGATGAAAGTGGGGCTATCGGCGGAGCAGTACTCTATAATTTGGATACTGAAGAATTTATCGTGGTTCAGGCCAAGGCCGTGATTTTGGCCACAGGTGGTTCAGGCCGCTTACATTTGCATGGTTATGCCACCACCAATCATTACGGAGCTACGGGAGATGGTCTTGCCCTGGCTTATCGTTTGGGCGTGCCTCTGCGTAATTTGAAATACGCCCAGTTTCATCCCACTGGAGCTGTATATCCCGAGCAGTGCGTGGGTATGCTTATCACAGAAAAGGTAAGAACATTAGGCGGTGAGCCTGTAAATTATAACGGTGAGAGGTTTTGCTATCCACTGGAACCAAGGGATGTCGAGGCCGCTCTGTTTATCCGTGAATGTTTGGAGCGTGGCAACGGTATTGTAACCCCCACCGGCAGAGTTGGTATCTGGCTTGATTCACCAATGATCGATATGTTGCATGGTGAAGGCACAGTAGCCAAAGCCCTGGCCGGTAAATATTTGCAATTTAAACGCTATGGTATTGATATAGCTAAAGAGCCCATGCTTATTTTTCCCACTTTGCATTACCAGAATGGTGGACTGGAGATTAATGAATACGGAGAAACCAGGATTCCAGGGTTGTTTGCAGCGGGAGAAGTATCTGGCGGAGTGCACGGCGATAACCGATTGATGGGCAACTCTTTACTCGATACCAATGTATTTGGCCGTCGTGCAGGAGCAAAAGCCGCCCAGTTTGCCACCCAGAGAAAGGAAGTCAAGTCTCTAACCCTTAAGCATATAGAAAATTACTTAAAAGAGCTGAAGCAGGCCGGTGTTGAACCTGAGATGAAATCTCCTGTGGTATTACCAGATTATAGAAACCCCAAGATAGTTCAGAATTAGTTGAATAGTCAAACGGTTAAATGGTTGAGTAGGTTGATACATAACTATTTAACTAGTACACCGACAAACCAATAAATTAAAAAAGGTGTTGGCTGATGAAAGTCCATGAGTATCAAGCAAAGGAATTATTTGCCCGGTATGGTATCCCAGTGCCAAAGGGCAAATTAGTAACTCAGGTGCAAGAGGTTGAGGATGCAGTTAACGAGCTGGGGTTGCCAGTGGTTATCAAGGCTCAGATCCATGCCGGGGGACGTGGTAAGGCCGGAGGTGTTAAACTAGCCAAGACCCTGGATGAAGCACGCGAAATCACCCGGAAAATGTTGGGCAAGCCCCTGGTTACTCACCAGACCGGAGGTCAGGGAACAATAGTGCGCAAAGTCCTGGTGGAAGAGGCCGCGGCCATTAAAAAAGAATTTTACGTAGGCATGGTCATTGACAGGGCTAAACGCTGTCCGGTTATGATGGTCAGCCCGGCTGGTGGAATGGAGATCGAAGAACTGGCAAAAGAAAAACCGGAGTTGATTTTTAAAGAGCCGATAGATCCGTTTTTAGGGCTACTTCCTTTCCAGTGTCGTTCCTTGGCATTTAAGCTTGGCGTGGATATTAAGACTGGAGGTAAACTCCTTGCTGCCTTGTATAAGCTTTTCATCAGCCTGGATTGCTCTCTGGCAGAGATCAATCCCCTTATTTTGACCGAAGATGGACGGCTTTTGGCCATTGATGCAAAATTGAACTTTGATGACTCAGCTCTGTTCAGACACCCTGATGTAAAGGAAATGCTTGATCCTGATGAATTGGATCCGCTGGAATATGAGGCTTCAAAATACAATCTTAACTATGTTAGACTGGATGGAAACGTAGGTATTATGGTCAATGGAGCCGGCCTGGCCATGGCAACCATGGATGTTATTAAATTGGCAGGCGCTGATCCGGCAAATTTTCTTGATGTGGGCGGAAGTGCCAATGCAGAAATGATTGCGCAAGGGTTTAAGATTATTCTTTCCGATCCGAACGTAAAACTCATTTTTATTAATATTTTCGGAGGAATTTTACGCTGTGACGTTCTAGCCCAGGGTGTAATCGAGGCCGCCAAGCAGGTGGATATTCCTGTGCCCATTTTGGTCAGGCTTGAAGGGACCAACGTGGAGCAAGGACGTGAAATGCTGGCGAAGTCAGGCTTGAATTTTGTTGTTGGTAAAGATCTTAGTGATGCAGCCAGGAAAATTGTAGATATTTTGGGTTAAAGGAGTGTGGAAATGGGTATCTTGGTCAATAAAGAGACGCGTGTCCTGGTTCAGGGAATAACAGGTAGAGAAGGTGTTTTTCATACAACACAGATGCTGGCCTATGGGACTAAAGTAGTCGCAGGCGTAACACCAGGCAAGGCTGGTCAGCAAGTAGAAGGCGTGCCGGTATTTAATACGGTTGAAGATGCCGTGCAGGAAACCGGGGCCAATGCATCGGTAATTTTTGTTCCCGCGGCCTTTGCCTGTGATGCTATTTTTGAAGCTGTTTCTGCAGGAATCAAGTTGGTAGTTTGTATTACCGAGGGCATTCCAACTCTGGACATGATGAAGGTTAAACGCTACTTAGCCGGCCACCCGGACGTCGTTGTGATCGGACCGAACTGTCCAGGGCTTATTGCGCCACCAGTACAGTGCAAAATGGGCATTATGCCGGGCCATATTCACACACCCGGACCTATTGGCGTGATTTCGCGCAGTGGAACCCTGACCTACGAAATTGATTATCAATTGACTCAGGCAGGATTAGGTCAGAGCACTTGTATAGGAATTGGCGGAGATCAGATTCCAGGGACCAATTTTATAGATTTACTTAAGCGTTTTAAAGATGATGATGAAACCCAAGGTGTGGTCATGGTTGGCGAGATTGGAGGGACTGCTGAGGAAGAAGCAGCCGAGTGGATAAAACAAA
Organism: Desulfovulcanus ferrireducens; assembly: GCF_018704065.1. NCBI lineage: Bacteria > Pseudomonadati > Thermodesulfobacteriota > Desulfovibrionia > Desulfovibrionales > Desulfonauticaceae > Desulfovulcanus > Desulfovulcanus ferrireducens. Next base: position 37,674 of record NZ_JAGUQP010000023.1, read on the forward strand.
ATTTTAATAAACCAGTTGTCGCCTTTATTGCTGGAAGAACCGCTCCTCCTGGTAAGCGTATGGGCCATGCCGGAGCAATTATTTCTGGAGGCCAGGGTACTGCCGAAAGTAAAATGGAAGCTTTAAGAGCCGCGGGAATTTATGTGGCAGAGGATTTAGGCACTTTGGGCCGGACAGTGAAGGAAGTAATGGGCTTGTAGTTGTTTAATGACAACGAACATCGATATTTAGAAGGCATAAGGCATAAGGAGAGAGTCAAATTAATCTGGACACTTGAACCTTAGCCTTACGCCTTTAGTTTTTTTAACAGTAAAACATATGATCCTACCATTTTTAGATAAGTCCCCTCAGATTCATCCCAGCGCATATATTTTTGAGAGTGCAGATATTATTGGTGACGTTACCATTGGGGCGCAATCCAGTATTTGGTTTAAGGCCGTTGTTCGAGGTGATGTTCACTATATCAGAATAGGGGATAGGACGAATGTTCAGGATGGGGCTCTCTTGCATGTGACACGTGACACACATCCTTTGGTTATTGGAAACGATGTAACTATTGCTCATGGTGTTGTCCTCCATGGATGTACTGTAAAAGACAGGGTACTGATTGGGATGGGGGCTATTGTTCTGGATGGGGCGGTAATAAATGAAGACAGCATTGTTGGGGCTGGAGCTTTGGTGCCACCGAATATGGAAGTGCCATCACGTACTTTGGTTGTTGGAGTTCCAGCTAAGATAGTAAGGGAATTGAAGGAGTCAGAAGTTAAGCATATCCAGCAATCTGCAAAAAATTATATACGATATGTAGAAAACTACAGGAAGTCAGGGGTGAAAAATGTCAACACAAGCAAAAAAGAATAAAAAGAAGAAAAAAATTCCCAGATGGGCATTTGTGAAGTGTCGTGGTGGTGAGCGGGCTCCCCGCTCTTTTTTTTACCCTGATGATATAAAAGATTGTACTCAAGCGGTCGAGAAACTTGGCTCAAACTTGGTGTGTAAGATCGGTTGCCTGGGTATGGGGACTTGTACTCGCGTTTGCCGTTTTGAAGCCATATCCATGGGCGAAAATGGTGTGCCAGTAATTGACCAGGAAAAATGCACTGGTTGCGGCAAATGTGTTAGAACCTGTCCGCAAAATGTATTGGAGCTTACATCAGCCTTATCTATGCTTTTTAGATTTAATCGCGGAGATGACTGTCTTGCTCCTTGCCAGCAAGCCTGTCCTGCTCAGATTGATATTCCTCGTTTTATCAAGGCAATAGAGGTTGGGGATTTTACTCGTGCTCTTATGATTATCAAGGAGCATATGCCCATGCCCCTTACCCTGGGACGCGTATGTCCGAGGCCTTGTGAAGACAGCTGTCGTCGTCAGCAAGTGGATGAGGCTGTGGCTATAAATTATTTAAAACGTTTTGTTGCAGACCTGGAGTGGAAGAGTAAAAAGCGCGTTCCTCTTTATGTAGCGCCTGATACCGGTCATAAGGTCGCAATAATAGGGGGCGGTCCTGGAGGACTGTCTTGTGCGTATTTTTTACGCAGGTTTGGACATTCGGTAAAGATTTTTGAATCCATGCCCAGGCTTGGAGGCATGTTGCGGTACGGCATTCCTGACTATCGTTTGCCGCCCGAAATTTTGGACTGGGAGATAGAAGGAATACTTGACTTGGGGATAGAAGTCGAAACCGAAGTGGCTTTAGGCCGTGATTTTACCTTACAGGATCTGAAGGATAGAGGCTATGAAGCTATCTTTCTGGCTACAGGAGCATGGAAAACCTGGGCCCCTCGTATGGAAGGAAATGATGCTAGGGGTGTGATGTCTGGGGTAGAGTTTTTGCGTAAAGTGGCCGAGGGGAATCCGCCTAGCTTGGGCAAAAGAGTAATGATAGTTGGTGGTGGCAACGTGGCCATGGATGCTGCCCGGACAGCCCTGCGTCTGGGAGCAGAAGATGTCTGCGTTATCTACAGGCGTAGCAGACAGGAGATGCCCGCCCTGGAAGAAGAGATAGAAGCTGCCGAGGCAGAAGGCATAAAATTTTTGTTTCTGACCAATCCTGTAAGATGCGTGAAATGCGAGAGAGGGTCATTACGTGAGGTTGAGTGCATCCATATGGAATTGGGAGAACCTGATGCAAGCGGCCGCAGAAGACCTCAGCCCAAGGAAGGGTCTGAATTTTGTTTACAGGCTGACAATTTGATTTTGGCCATTGGGCAGTATCCTGATACGGAAATTTTTAAGGAAGATCCTTTAGGAAAGGGACTGGAAATTACTAAGTGGGATACTATTACTGTTGATCCTGCCACTTGTCAGACTATTATTCCAGGAGTCTTTGCCGGAGGAGATCTGGTCATTGGCCCCATGCGCGTGGTGGATGCTATTGGCATGGGCAGGCTGGCGGCTAGAAGTATTGACATGTATCTGCGAGAGGGCATTGTCAAGCCAGTGGAAAAGATGTTACACAATCCTTTTCCGGAGATTAAGGTGGAAAAAAATATTGAGAAGGCAAAGCGCCAGTCCATGCCTCATCTTGAGGTAAAAGAGAGAGTAACTAATTTTGCCGAAGTTGAACTTGGCTATGATGAAGATGCCGCCCTTGCCGAAGCCAAAAGATGTCTTGATTGCGGTCTGCAATGCTACGGATGAGAAGCTTGACAGGGATAAGTCAGGGCACTATTTATGAATCTTATAATAAAAATTGAGGAGGAGAATTAAATGGCTACGCAATTAACAGACAGTAACTTTGAGGCCGAAGTTTTGAGAAGTGATATTCCGGTATTGGTTGATTTCTGGGCTCCGTGGTGTGGACCGTGCCGGGCTATTGCCCCTGTGATTGATGAGTTGGCTCAGGAATATGCCGGACAGGTAAAAATAGTTAAAATGAACGTGGATGAGAATCCGTCAACCCCGGGTAAATATGGCATCCGGGCTATCCCAACGCTGATTCTTTTTAAGGGCGGTGAAGTTGTCGAACAGATAACCGGAGCTGTTTCCAAGGCCAGTCTCAAGCAGATGATAAATGACAAAGCACTATAAGTAGATGAAAATATACGACGCCCTGGTCATTGGCGCAGGACCAGCGGGGACCACTGCTGCCTTATATCTCTTGCGTTCAGGTGTATCTTTGGCCTGGGCCGAAAAGTTGTCACCTGGCGGCCAGATGCTTTTGACCGAGCGGGTTGATAACTATCCAGGCTTCCCCAGAGGAGTGACAGGCTACGAACTCGCGGAGACATTTGCCCAGCACCTCCAGGGCTTTTCCTATGATCGTTTTCAAGACGAAGTCCTGGAAATGAAATTAAAACCAGGGGCCAGTCAGATAAAAATAGGAGACCAATGGATTGAGGCCAAGACTGTTATTATCTGTTCTGGCGTTAAGTGGAAGAAGCTGGGTGTTAAAGGTGAAGACAGGTTTGTTGGCCGAGGCCTGTCTTATTGTGCCCTTTGCGATGGTAATTTTTTTAAAGACCAGGTCGTGGCTTGTATTGGAGGAGGGAACACTGCTCTTGAGGAATCTTTGTATTTATCCAAGATCGTTAAAAAAGTATATTTGATTCATCGCCGGGATAAGTTTAGAGGGGCTAAGATTTATCAGGAAAAAGTTTTTCAAAATCCCAAGATTGAGATTATCTGGAATACCGTAGTCCAGGAATTTGTAGGTGAGAATGAATTGCAGGCCTTGCGACTAAAAAATGTAAAAACAAGCAAAGAATCAATGTTGCCAGTAAGTGGGGCTTTTATTTTTATAGGTGTTGCACCACAGGCTGATTTTGTGACGGAAGAAATTAAAAGAGATGCAGACGGCTTTATTATAACAGATGCAGAAATGAGGACCAATATACCTGGGATTTTTGCAGCAGGTGATATACGTTCTAAATTATGTCGTCAGATATCTACAGCTGTCGGTGATGGGACCACGGCCGCGAATAGTGCAAATTTATATCTGGAAGGGTTTGATGGATAAGCTAAGATTCCGTTTTATATTTATTTTGCTGTTCGTGTTTTTGTGTTCGGGATGTGGAGTTATCGATTATTTTTTCTTGAGTCCACCTGAAGACACTGCCCAGGAACTGGCTGAGGCAGGTTACGAGGCCATGCAGGCTAAAGATTACAGCAAGGCCATCGAGTACTTTACTAAGTTGAGGGATCGCTATCCTTTTAGTCCTTATACGCCAATGGCCGAAATCAGTCTTGGCGATGCCTATTTCCTAGATGAGCAGTATAAAGCTGCCGTAGAAATCTACAAGGAATTTGAATCCTTGCACCCCAGGCACGAAGCAATCCCATATGTTCTCTTTCAGATAGGAGTAGCTAATTTCAAACAATTTAAATCTATTGACCGACCTCAGAGCAATATGACTGAGGCTCTGGAATATTTTTATCGGGTCAAGGAGACATTCCCTGACACAAAATACGCTAAAGAAGCGGATCAGTATATTCTAAAGTGTCGCAGATATCAGGCCGAGCATGAAATTTTTGTGGCTGACTTTTACTGGCGCACGGAAAAATATCTTTCCGCCTGGAAGAGATATGAGTATGTAGTTGAAAACTATAAAGATTTGCCTGATATAATTCAATATGCCCGGAGAAGAGGAAAATTGGCCTATTTCTTATATCAGAAAAAAAATTCAGAGCAAAAAATGGAACAGGAACAGGGCAGTTGGAAGAAATGGTTTGACTGGCTGTGATTTGAGTGCAAAGTTTTGGGTTTTGAGTAAAAATTTTCTTGCCTGCAAACTAATATCATGGATGTTTAAACTACAGCAAATTTTTGCAGAATTTTTAAGCGGTCCTCTGGGCCGCTTTTTTTGTATTTGGAGGATGGTAAATGCAGTTGGATAATTGGCTGGAGCGATTTGCATTAGATGACCAAGTTCTTGGTCAGGCGTATGAGCAATTGGGAGCATTAAAAAGGTCCTGGTTAAAGAAACTCATAGCCAATCTTTACAACTATTATGGACGTGAAGAGGTTCAGGAAAAGGTTGTGAGCCTGGCTCAGGGCCAGGGGCTTAAAAGTTATGTTCAGATTACCCCTTGGAATCGACTGGTTTGCGTCATTGATAACCAATTTAAGGCAGCCAACAAGGTCTTGGCAGCTATTATGCCAGCCATAATGACCGGAACAAAAGAGATTCTTGCTATCGTAGAGAACTGGGAAGAAAATGAACCTCCTGAACAGATTTTAGTGGGTCTGGAACTTATGGGGGTGGAAAGCATTATGGCCATGAGCAGGGAGAATATTTTAAATTTTATTCAGGAATCAGAGAATAACAACGCTCTAAACGGTTTGTTTTATTTAGGTCCCAAACAAATCCTTTCTCAGGCACTTGGTCAAAAAAAGGGTTATTTTTTCTGGGCACCGCGCCAAATCAAGTTGGCAGGACTAGTACTTGATGCTAGCAAAGAATGGAATATAGATGTGTTGGGTTGGGCCAATCCAGAGTTAGAATTTATCGTTCTTGGTGATAGAAAAGGGAATTGGCCGCAGAATTTTCGTCAGTTTACGGGTGATAAAGAAAGTTTTTGGTCAAAGGATTTTGATGTTTTATTTGCGTCAGAGAAGGAATTTGTAAAAAATAAGCAGATAAGCCTGGGGTTTGGACCAGGCCAGGAGAGTAGTTGGATCTGGCCGGACCTGGACAAGGCACTCTTTTATCAAAGGAGGGTGTTTTGGAAATAAAGTATAAGGCTAAACGGTTGAAAGGTAAAAGGTGAAGAATACAGACTTAAAGCCCTAGCCTCTTAACCTGTCAACCATTATTGGAGGAGAGATGAAAACCAGTGCTCTTCCGGGAAACTATTTGGAAAAGATAAGAAATATAGGCATTATTGCCCATATTGATGCAGGAAAGACTACTTTAACTGAGAGAATCTTATTTTATGCCAAAAAGATTCACCGGATGGGAGAAGTACATGAGGGAACAGCGACCATGGATTATCTGCCTGCAGAACAGGAAAGAGGCATAACTATTGTTTCCGCATGTACAACCTGTGGGTGGAAAGATAAAGTTATCAATATAATTGATACTCCGGGGCATGTGGACTTTACTATAGAAGTGGATCGGGCATTGAGAGTCCTTGATGGAGTGGTTGCTGTTTTTTGCGCAGTCGGAGGAGTAGAACCTCAAAGTGAAACCGTGTGGAAACAATCTGAAAAATATCATATACCCAAGATTGCCTTTATCAATAAGATGGACCGGATAGGCGCCAGTTTCGAAGCAGTTCTTGAGGCCATGCGTCAAAAACTGCAGGTTGTTCCGGTGCCTATCCAGGTGCCCTTGGGCGAGGGGGAAGATTTCAAGGGTGTTATAGATATTTTACGCATGCAAAAGCTTAAATTTAACCCCCAGGACCAGGGGCAGACTTTTGAGCGTTTACCACTAGACAAGGAAGAAAATGAATATGCTCTCAAGTGGAGAGAGTATTTGTTTGAACACCTGGCAGAGATAGATGATAGTGTTTTGGAATCCTATCTTGAGGGACAGGAAGTCTCCCTTGATGAGGTGAACAGGGTCCTGCGCAAGGCAACCCTGGATTTAAAGCTTGTACCAGTGCTTGCTGGTTCGGCTTTAAAAAATACAGGGGTGCAACCTGCTCTGGATGCCGTGTGTAATTATTTGCCTTCCCCGGCTGATGTTCCTCAGATTGAGGGTATTGATCCTTCAACAAAGGAGAAAAAGTTTTTTCCCATATCTCCAAAGTCTCCATTGTCCGCCCTGGCTTTCAAGGTGACAATGGAGACTGGTCGCAAGCTGGTTTTGCTACGAGTGTATTCGGGCAAGATAGTTTCCGGCCAGACAGTATATAATGTCAGCCAAAAGGTGGAGGAGCGGGTGGCCCGTCTATTCAGGTTGCATGCAGACCATAAAGAAAAGATAGAAGAGGCTGTTGCCGGGCAAATAGTTGCCGCTGCCGGATTAAAAAATACCAAAACCGGGGACACCCTGTGTTTACGAGAAAATCCTATTCTTTTGGAAAAGATTTCAGAATATAAGCCAGTTATATCTATGGCTCTGGAACCTAAAAATAACGCTGAAGAGGAAAAGCTTCTCCATGCACTGGATAAAGTGCTTCAGGAAGACCCTACCCTTTTTGTTGAACGGGATAAAGATACTGAGCAGCTAATTATTTCGGGCATGGGCGAATTGCACCTGGAGGTAGTACTGGATCGGATAAGAAAAGATTTTGGGGTGGAGTTTCGGGCCGGACAGCCCCAGGTTGTCTATCAAGAAACTATTGCTGACGAGGCTTTTGGTGAGGCAGAATTTGCCAAGGAATTGGGTGAGGATGTCCATTATGGTTATGTTCGACTTATGGTTGAACCTTTGTCCAGAAATAGCGGAAGAGAGATAAGATTTGAGATCGATAAGCAAGCCTGGCCAACTGAATGGATAGAGGCTGTGTATAATGGTATTGAAGACGGCCTGCAGGCAGGAACTATCAAGGGGTTTCCTGTTCAGGACATTCGCGTTGTGGTTCTAGAGTTAAAAAGCGCAGAACAAGGGTCAAGTCCTGTAGGGTATAGAATGGCTGCGGTTATGGCTTTGAAAGAGGCTCTGAGCAAAGCCAAACCAATGCTTTTAGAACCTATCATGTGGGTAGAAATTTATACTCCTGAAGAGTTTGTTGGTGAGTGTATTAGCCTGCTTGGGGCAAAAGGTGGACGTATTGAAAATATGTTTGATCGGCATGGTCAAAAAATTATACAGTCTCTAACTCCTTTGCGAAAAATGTTTGGGTTTTCTACTGATCTGCGTTCAGTTACCCAGGGACGGGCTGCTCTAAGTATGAAGTTTGAACGGTTCGATACATTTGATTCTTAACTCAACTTTCTCGTATGTTTACATCACCTGTTTTCAAATTTAAGAGATAAAGAAATAAGAATTTAGGCGTGACAGACCGTTCAACTTTCTGGTGCATCAAGACACCGTAACTCAGCTTTTGGTC
>NZ_JAGUQP010000024.1 GCF_018704065.1 Desulfovulcanus ferrireducens
GCCCTCGCAATGACAATCTCGCTCCTGTCATTGCGAGTGGAACAAAGTGTAGCGAAGCAATCTCAAAGTTTGAACTGGAAAAAAATCGCTCATAAATTTTAGATAGTTATGGTCAGTATCGCAAAATATTCAGCCCATTCATCCCGATGCTCTGTTTTCCGCAAGCTTGCACTAAGATGGGTTACCCAAACCATTGATAATGCATTTCAGAGACCAAGACTTTCAATCAGAGGCTAAAATGGGGTTGGGCCACAGGCTCAAAATACGAACTAGATACGCATGCAAAAATAAAGTCCTCTTTCAGAAACTGTCGAAATTTATTTATCGAATTTCAAAATTTCGCCGGTCGCCAAACAAGTCTTAAAAATTAGCGGACCAATTATTTGCATACTCATTTATTCAAAGGAGACTAAAATGCCTAAGCTTCTAATCTATACTTTAATCCTTTCTTTTTCACTTGTTGGTTGTGCAGGTAAATGGCCCAAAAGTAAGGAATGGCGCCTGCAGACTCTAGAGGAAAATTTTTTGGAGCTAAAAAACAACCAGAAAAATACCCAAACCAAACTGGTTCAACTAGAAAAAAGGCTTTCTGACGTGGAAAATAACCTGGTAGAGATAAAGCAGAAACAGGATAAAAGCCAAATCCAGCAGACAGAAATTCAGGAGAAAAATGCTGAACAGCCAAGTCAACAGGATATTATTCCTGAGTCTCAAAATAAAAGCGATCCTCAGGTCGAAGACGAAGTGTCCAAAGAAAAACAAGTGACAAAAAAAATCAATTCTGTGCCAGAGAAGCAGGAACATAAAAATGATGAACAGGCATTATACAAAAGGGCCCTTGAGCTAGTCTGGCAAAATAAACCAGAACAGGCTCGGAAACTTTTACTAGATTTTAAAAATAAATATCCCCACAGTGAGCTCATGCCCAATGTCCTATACTGGATTGGCGAAACTTATTATTCCCAGGATCAATTTGCCAAGTCTATTTTGAACTTCAAACAAGTTATGCAAACTTTCCCCAAACACCCAAAAGCTGTCCATGCCCTGTTGAAAATTGCCTATGCCTATGAAAACCTAAACGATAAAAGTAATGCCTTATTTTACCTCAAAGTACTTGTTCAAGATTACCCTAACTCTGACGTAACAGCCAGAGCCAGAAAGAAGATTAAAGAAATCAGCGGCAAATAAGGGAGTGAGTGGACTGTTGTGATCTTTATTTCTCCACCCATTTACCCGTTTGCACATATACCCATTTACCCATTATGAAAAAATACTCCCGAATTGAGGAAATAAGGGCCTGCCTTGCCATGTACCACATCAAGGGACTGGGGCCAAGAACCTGGAAAAGGTTAGCCAGCCATTTTGGGTCACCTGCCAGAGCCTTGAATAATTATGAACAGTGGTTAGACTTAGGCCTGGCCAGAGGTTCCGTGATCAAGGCAGTCAAAGATAAACAATGGGAGGAAAAGGTTGAACAGGATCTGAAAAGAATCGCTAGAAAGAATTATGGGATTGTTATCTGGACAGACGATGATTATCCCTATCTTTTAAGACAGATCCCCGATCCCCCTTTTCTGCTTTATTTTTTAGGCGATAAAAAACTATTAAATGGCGCATGTCTGGCAGTAGTTGGATCGCGCAAGTGTTCCAGGTATGGGCAGGATATGGCCGGAGAAATTTGCTCAGAGCTTTCGGCAAAAGGAGTGACCATAGTATCCGGCCTGGCGCAGGGCATTGATAGTAAAGCTCACCTGGCCGCTCTGGATGGAAAGGGTAGTTCTGTTGCTGTTTTGGGCACAGGCATTGACATTATTTATCCGGCTACGAATAAAACCTTATGGCACAAGCTGACCCAGACAGGACTGATTGTAACAGAATTTGCTCCCGGCACTAAACCTGAGTCCCCTAATTTTCCTCATCGAAACCGCATAATCAGCGGCCTGTCTCTAGGAGTGTTGGTAGTCCAGGGCGCGCAAAAAAGTGGCACCATGATTACGGCCATGCTTGCACTGGAGCAGAACCGGTTGGTGTTTGCTGTCCCCGGGGCAGTAAATATGGCCAACTTTGATGGATGCAATTATCTTATTCAACAGGGTGCTTTTTTGGTGCAAACAGCAGTAGATATCCTGCGCGAACTAAAGCCCATGCTCGGCAAACAGCATGCTTTCCCGGCAACAGAAGAAAAGGACACTGTACCACTTAATGAGGAACTTGATTTAAGTAGAGATGAAAAAAAGGTGCTTGAAACTCTGGCTAAAGAGATTAAAATGCATATTGATCACCTGGCACACGAATTAGATTGGCCCAGCTTTAAGGTTAGTCAGATACTCATCGACCTGGAGATAAAGGGGGCTGTCAAGCGACTGCCCGGAATGCACTATAGTGTTTAAAGAGGAGTAGAGTTAAGTGGGTGTTGCAATTCATTTGTTTACTCTATAACCATGATGACCGTGACATTCACCCCACCGCTCAGCCATTACTCTAAAACTTCAAATTTATATCCGAGGTTTCTGGCATGCAAAAGATCCCTTTAAACCTTGCCCAGCCAGGCATGGTCTTGGAAAAACCAGTGCTAAGAGACAATGGCCTGGTCCTGGTGGCCGAGGGCACTGAGCTCAGCGAACCACTGATCAGTCGTCTGGAGAATATGGGAGTAAAGAATATCATTGTTCAAGGCGAGCCATTAGAATTGGAAGGGATGGCTGGAACCACTTCTTATGCCCAACGCATTGAACGTTTGGACCACCTTTTTCGTAAGTTTAAAGATGACCCCTGGATGAATCAGGTCAAAGCTTTTCTAAAAGCCTATTATGAACAAAAGGCTGCTGAGCAAATCCAACCTCAAAAGCAAAACGATTAGATTATGCAAGACTTAAGAGTAGAACGTAAAGGAAGACTCCTGGCCGTTAAGGACCTGCCCACTTTGCCCACGGTTTTGGATGAGGTGAGCAAGCTGGTTCAGGATCCCGCCTCCTCCACAGAACAGATAGCCAAGGTTATTTCCAAAGACCAGGTACTATCGGCCAAGGTACTCAAGATGGTGAATTCACCCATCTATGGATTCCCCAGACGAATCAGCACAATCCAGCATGCCTTGGTTTTGCTGGGATTTAATGTCATTAAAGGTCTCATTATCAGCACTTCTGTCTTTGATATCATGGCCAAGAACATGATCGGCCTGTGGGAACATAGCTTGGGGTGTGCTCTGGCCTGCTCTAGTATAGCTAAGATTGCCGGATTAAAGGATCCTGAGGAATATTCGGTAGCAGGGCTGTTGCATGATTTGGGTAAAGTAGTGGCTACAGTACAACTGCCGGAACTGAAAGAAGAAATAGATGTTTTGCTCAAAGAAAAAGAATTGACCTATATCGAAGCCGAAGTTGAAGTTATGGGCTTTGGACATGACAGGGTTAATGCCTGGCTATCAGACCACTGGCACCTCCCCCTGCGATTACGCGAAGCACTGGCCTGGCACCATCGTCCTAAATCCGCCCAACATTATCCGGATATGGCCGCCGTTGTCCATATAGGCGACTTTCTCACTCGGGCTTTTGAAGTAGGCTCAGGCGGGGATGATCATATCAGCTACTTAAAACCTGAAGCATTAGAGATATTAAATCTTAAGCTAACCGATCTGGAAAAGGTACTCGATGACCTGGGGCAGGAGTTTGTTGAGCTTTCCGATTTTAGACCGGAAGATTAGAGGTTTGAATAATTGTTCGAGAAGCTAGGGAACTATGAAACACTTTTTTTTAGTTTCATCAGATGCAGAACTTTTTAAACTCTTTAAAGAGATCTGTCCCCAGGTGCAGTGGTCTGTTTTTGAACGCGGGGCCGGGGCCATTGAGTACCTATTCAATGATCCCCCTGAGCTCTTGATAGTGGATAATGATCTGGATGATATAAGTGGTCTGGAACTGATCAGACTTTTTAAGAGCGAAAATGTCTATCGCCAGGTCCCGGTAGTCCTTTGTCTAAAAAAGGAGGCGCTGAGACAAAATCTGGATTTCTCAATGATAGAAGTGGATGATTTCCTGGTCAAGCCGCTGGACAAAGAATTGACTGCTGCCAGGTTAAAGCTGACCTTGGCCCGGGCTGGACGGGCACTTGATGCCAACCCATTAACCAAGTTGCCAGGCAACACCTCCATTATCCATAAAATCCAGGAACTCATAGTTCGTAAACAGGAATTTGCTTTGGCTTATGCTGATTTGGACCATTTTAAATCCTTTAATGATAAATATGGTTTTTCTCGTGGAGACGAAGTACTGATGATGACCGCACGGGTTATTGTGAACACCATTCGAGCATTTGCCGGAATGGATTCCTTTGTCGGCCATATAGGTGGGGACGATTTTGTATTTATTGTGCCACCGGATAAAGTAGAGACTGTTTGTAAGATGATTATCCAAAGCTTTGATAGCATTGTGCCGAACTTCTACGACCAGGAAGACAGGACCCAGGGGTTTATTCGCTCGACAGACCGCCAGGGTAAAATCCAGACATTTCCCATCATGGCCTTGTCCATAGCAGTAGTCTTTAACTTAAAGGGAGAACTGAGTCACTATGGCCAAGCTTCACAAATTGCCATGAACCTAAAAAAATTAGCAAAGAAAAACCCAAAAAGCTGTTATGTCCTGGACCGACGAAAATCTTCCTGAGACAATCCAAATTTTTTTGGCCTATCTGGATGTGGAGAAAGGCTATTCAAAGGCCACTTTGAGCTCCTATGCTTTAGACCTGGCTCAGTGGGAAAACTTTTTAAAGACCAGGAACAAGTCCAATGAACAACCAGATCAAATAAACCGCGTTGACATTCATGCTTTTCTGGCCGAACTACACCGTCAAAGACTTGCTAAGTCCAGCATCGCCCGCAAACTCTCTTCTTTACGCAGTTTTTTTCGTTTTCTCCTCAAAAAAAAATATACTCAGCAAAACCCTTGCCAGGGGTTAAAAAACCCCAAACAAGATAAGCCCCAGCCCAAGACTTTGAATGTGGACCAGGCACTCAGTTTGATGCAGGCAGTGATTGACCCCACCCCTAAAGGTTTACGCGACCTGGCTCTGGCTGAACTACTTTATGGGTCAGGCTTGCGTATAAGTGAAGCCCTTGGGCTTGATCTGGAAGATATTGATCTGAGGCAAAAAATTATTCGTGTCCGGGGCAAGGGAGGTAAGGAAAGACTTGCTCCCATCACAGATGCAGGCCGGGATAGAGTCAAAGCCTATCTTGAGCAAAGAAGCGCTTTTAATCCTCACCCGCAGGAGCAGGCCCTGTTTTTGGGTCTTCGGGGCAGGCGGCTGCAACGCAGAGAAGCAAATAGAATTCTGGCCCGTCTAAGCAAGCTTGCAGGTCTTCCCCAGGAGATCAGTCCACATACCTTGCGACACAGTTTCGCCACCCATTTGCTCCAATCCGGTGCAGACTTAAGGAGTGTTCAGGAACTTTTGGGGCATAGTCGCATCAGCACTACCCAGCGCTACACCCATTTGAATATGGAGACAGTGATGAGAATCTACGATCAAGCCCATCCGCGCGCTCGGGAAGAAGATTGAGAAGTTGGGAGAACAAAAAAAGACTTATTCCAGCCGGCGCAACCTATCTTCCCATCTTCCCATCTTCCTAGCTTCCTATCTTCCTCTTCAAGCCTGGCTAAAGCCCTAATTGAGCCAGAAGCTCATCCACATCCGCCTGGCTAACACCTGCTTGTGGGCCTTTGAGTTCCGATACCGTCTTTTCTGTTTCTGCTTTGATAGTTTCAAAATCTTTATCAGGCTCTTTTTCCTTGGTTTTTATGGACAGTCCCGCGGTTAGATATAGTTTGAGTACATGTTCCTCAATTTTACGCAAAGAAGAAATAATTTTTTTAATCCTCTGACCGGTTAAATCCTGAAAACTTAAAGAGGTCATTATTTTCAGGAGATCCTTATTTAACTCATTGTTTTTGGCTATAAGCCAGTCAATGACCTGGGTAGCATCATGTTTTTCTTTTTTGATCTTTTCCAGAACAGTAATAATATGCGTGCTTTGTTCCAGATGTTTTTCCACAATGGCCATGATCTCTACAGTGGCCTTCTCCGTTGTCTTTAGAACGGCATCCAGCTGGTCAGATGTTTCGTGAAAAATCTCTTCGGCTTCTTCTTTAGTTAACTCAGGCAGTTCTACGCCCATCTGTTCTGTCTGCGTGATCTCGCGATAAATTATCCCCAATCCCTCACGCAGTTCATCGCTTAACTTACGATAAAATTCGCTATCCAACAACGCTTTTGACAGCGCTTCCGCAAGACCTTCTTCCAATACTCTGGCAACAGTATCTGAAACAGCTTCTTTGATAAACTTTTCTGTCTGATCAGTAATATTCGGCATAAGTTCTTGTGTAACATCCTTGGTCAAGCCAAAACCTCCTGAAATTCGTAACTTGCTAACTCTTATTTTAAAAGTGATTTTCTGTCAGGAATTTTAAGAGAAAAGACAGTATCTCCATTCTCACCGGTTAAAGAGGCTGTCCAATTAAGTCTTGAACATAAAAATTTTATTAAAGTAAGCCCCAAGCCCAGATGACCTGGCTTTGTTGTTTGCCAGGGCTGCCATGGATCTTGAACAGAAAGCTTTGTCCTGGAGATAATTTTAAATTCCACCCCATTTCCATAGGGCAAGACCATAATAACTAAATCATGTTCACTCTCCGGATCTTTTTGCTTATAAGCCTCAACGGCATTGGCCAAGGCATGTTCAATACAAAAGGTTAAAGCAAAGGCAGGACACTCAATAACAGGAATATTCTGAGCCAGATTGAACTGACATTTGACCTTGTGCTTGAAGAACAAGTCATTCTGCCAAAAAGCTTCAAGCCAATGCAAAAAATCATTAGGGCTGGCCTCGACTTGATCTTGTTGCAAATAAAATGCCCGTTGAGAATTCAAGTCCAACGCCTGCAATAACTTTTTGCTCCCCTGATTCAGGTAACCAAGTCTTTTGCTCTGATCTTTTAAAGTTGTAAGAGGGTTCTTAGTCAAAACAGAATTAAGCAGAGCAAGCTGCATATCCAAAATATGCGCAACATTATTCAGATTATGCATCAAGCCGTAAAGTTTTCCTCCGCAACTGGCATCCAAATAGTATTGGACAAATGCCAATTGTTGCTCTGGGCTAAAGTTCATTTTTCCTCTCTCTAATTTGCTCCCTTTGTTCCTGAAAAACAAATTGAACAATATGTTCCCGATCAATATCTCGGATGTTGGTAAATTGTACTACCCAAACAGGCACATTATGCAGACTTTCCTGACGATGAATAAGGCCAACTACCCCCACAATCTTCAAGGGAAATTGGGAAAGAACAAGGGCCATTTCTATGGCATCACCCTTCTTAAACTCTGTTTTGGAAACAAATTTAAGCCCTGCACCGCTAATCTCAACTACTTCTGCACTAATTGGGAAGTCTTCCTGGATAGTATCCTGTTTTAACAGGCTTAAGATCATATCCAGCTTGGCATCCATGTTTTGCAAAAATGTGATTAACTCGCGGGGAATGTGGGAACCATGTAGATTTTTGATTACAGAGCTGTCTGCATCACAACCAAGACAGGCAGAAAAAAGAGGTCTGGTATCGGGGGAAGGTAGCTTACGAACATAAGCCTTGAGCCTGGTGGAGGTTCGCGAATAGGAGCGTTTTTGCTTGATCATCTTTCTTCCCCATTAAATAGAGCTTAAAAATTAAAACAAAATCTTAGGGCGAATAGGACAGTACCTTCGCTCAAATAATCTCTCGCAACTTTCTCATAGTATACTCTCTGGCATCATCGAGCAGATGCGGGACTAGCAAGCATGAGATATTTACCGATAAAGAAGAAAGTCCGTGGGCAAGCAGAGCAAAAGTTTACTCATTGGTATATTTTAGAAATTCATTTATTTCACCACCTGCTCATGTGTAAATCATTAACGGGACAGACTAGTAACTCTCTTTTAGCATAAAAAAAAATATTTGCAAATCTTTCAAAAGTGGATTTGCGTTTAAAAGTCTCCGTTGATCTCTACATGCATTGCTTTGACAGGGCAGACACGAGTACATTGACTACAGGCAGTACATCTGGAAGATTCAAAAATCACAAGCCTTGTTTCCAAATCAAGGCGCAAGGCATTAGCTATACACAAAGAAGTGCATAACCCGCAGTGTAAGCATGATTCTTCATCGCGTGAAATACTTTGGGCTACTTCCTGGACGGACACACCATGTTCCTGCAAATAGGAAATGCCCTTTCTATAATCCTCCTCAGTGCCGGAAAGTTCTAAAATCATGTGGCCTTCTTCCTTGGGATCGATCCTGGCCTTTAAGATATTAAAGGTCAAATCAAACTTTTTAGCCAAATTATACATCATAGGACTACGAGAAGTCTCCGGCGAAAAATGTAAGGAAATTATTTTGGAATATTTTTTTTGTTGCATCTTAACTCCCTAATAAAAGAAGCAAAAAGGCCTTAAAAGTTTTGTTTAACCTCTTAGCCTCTTAAACCTTTTAATCTGAAACAGATTTAATCAATGCTGGCCAAAAAACCTTTTGCCCGTCTGGCCTCTATTGTATGAGGAAATTTTTTAATCAATTCTTTTAACACAAGCTGGCCAGCTTTTTTCTTGCCTAGCTTATAAAAGGCCATGCCCTGTTTTAACATGCTCGGCCTTAGTTTATTACTTTTGGAGAATTTACTGATGACCTCTTGGTAGGCCAGGACCGCCCTGGCATAATCCCCCATTTGATAAAAACATTCACCCTGCCAGAAATAGGCATTAGGGACCAATTTATCCTTGGGAAAAGTCCGAATAAACTCATCCCACAAAGACTGGGCCAAATCATACTTGCGAGCATAAAAAGATTCCAAGGCCTTTCTGTATAATTCCTGGGCTGAGTTAGCCGTAAGAAAGGCTGCTTCCTTTTTATCCCCTTCTTTAGGTGACACAACTTTCTCTGACTTTTCGCCTTTTTCATCTTCCAAAAATTCAAGGCCCAATTGACTTTTGGTCCTTTGCCAATTCTTTTCCAGTTGTTCAATTCTTTTGCTCAATATAGTCAGGGTCTGGGTAGAGTTGGTCTGAACCGTGTCTAGTCTTTGTAGTTTTCGGTCAAGTGCATCCATTTGACCGCTTAAAGTAGCTAGTTGAACGCGCAAAGACTCTATTTCGGCCCAGAGATTGGCCTGGGTAGATCTGACAGGAGTACTCGTTTGGACAATCTGCTCTTTTAAAATCTTGGTCCGAGAGTTTAATTCCTGGCGCAGGGCCTCAAGCTGCTTTTTTAGTGCATTATTTTCTCTTACCAGCTTGGCATTTTGGCTACTGACCTGGATACGCAGTGTATCCAGATCATTTTTAGTGACACAAGAGGCGCATAAAAATAAAGCGGCGATAAGAGTAAGTATCCCTTTCATTTCTGCCTTCTTTTGATATGCTATCGGACTACTAAATAGTCCGCCAGATTAAATATTTCCTTTACTTGCCTCCTCAACCACTCAACGACTTAACCGCTCAACTACTCAACTAAATCAAACTTTCTTCCCTCTTTTACGGCCCCAGAACAAATAGGCCAGACCGCCTAAAACAGGAATAAACACAGCACCGGCCAACCAGGCCATCTTTTCTTGAGGTGTGGCAAAGTCACGCTGAAAAATATGCCAGATTGCCCAAAGATTGGGTAAAATAGGCACAACTAATACGATTAGTACTAGTGGTAATTTCTCCGGAGGAATGCCGAACATCAAGCTCTCCTTTTATAAATGACCCAAAGGCCCAAAATAAAAAGCCCCAGGGCAAGGATTTGTGTTACGCTTAAAATTCCGATTGAGCCACGATAGTCGCCTCGAAAAAACTCGATGCTAAATCTAAAAAAAGCATATAAAATGAGAAACAAGCCCATCAATTGGCCAGATCCTTTTAGACGCTTTTTGGCGACCAAAAGGAAGATAAAAGTTACCAGCCCGGCCAGAGAATGATAGATTTGCGTTGGATGCAAGGGAACATACAGAGGCGCCAGAGAATCAGGATGAGTAAAGGTTACGGCCCATGGCAGAGTACATTTCCTCCCATAACAGCAACCGGCAGCAAAACACCCTAGCCTGCCCACGGCCTGACCCAAAGCCAGCCCCGGAGCAACGGCATCCAGCCATGGCCACAAAGGCTGGTTTCTCTTACGCAAAAACACGTACCCACATATAGCACCAACAATGGCACCACCCAAAAAAACCAGACCACCCTTCCAGAACATGAAGATTTCCAGAGGGTGTTCCAGAAAATACCTGGGATTAATGAGCACATAAAGAAGCCTGGCCCCTAAAATACCGCCCAAAATCAGATAAAAACCGAGGTCAGAGACAAGTTTAGGATTTAATCCCCGGTACCTGGCCTCGCGCATGGTCCATGACATACCAAGCAAAAAAGCCGCTGCTATAAAAAAACCATAAGTATAGATGGTAAAAGAACCAATAGTAATCAGTTTAGGATGCATTTTTCTTCCGTTTGTAAAAGGAAATAAGCAGGGCAAGCGAGCCAAGGCTAATGGCAATGTCCGCTACATTAAAGGCCGGCCAATGATGGGTACCCAGGTAAAAATCCAGAAAATCAATGACCTGCCCCAAACGAATACGGTCAACCATGTTGCCCAGAGCCCCACCTAGAATAAGTCCCAGCCCTGTAAACAAGAATTGGTCATTTCGGTCAACAGTTCTAACCAGATGAAAAATAAGGACTATAGCCAGAGCAGAAACTGCAATAAAGAAATAAGTCTGCCACGTCAGGTCTGCTCTATTTAGAAAACCAAAGGCTGCACCTTTGTTCAAGACATGGACCAGGTTAAAAAAACCGGGGATTATGGTAGTCCCTGACCATAAAGGGATGTTGTTCTGTACCCAAAGCTTGGTTATCTGGTCCAGGATCAGGACCAAGGACCCCAGAAAAATAACTATTTTGTATTTTTTGGCCATCTGACTTTACCAGGTTTGTACAATTAAACACGTAGTACTGCAAATAACAAATTAAATAAAAAGCACCGCCATTCTGAACAAAACATTTCTTCTGCTCAGAACAGCCTGGCCACTACGAGCTATATTCCCTCATCACCTCAGCACACCTGGGACAAATTTCAGGATGTTCTTCATCCTGCCCCAGTTCCTCACTGTACACCCAACAACGGCTGCATTTTTGTCCGGAAGCCCTATCGACTTTTATTTTCAGATTGTCGATCTCTTCGCTGGTGTATATGTCCTCCGGAGCCTCTGAGATGGGGGCAATATTTACCTGCGAGACAATAAAAACTTCCCTTAAATATGAGTGCACAGACTGCAACATTTCCCGAAGTTCATCGGATACATAAAGAGTGATCCGGCTATCAAGTGAATGTCCTAAAAGACCTGATTTGCGTGCCGGTTCAATGGCTCTGGTAACTTCGTAGCGCAAATCCAGGACAAGATTCCATAGACTCTTCTCTTCCTCAGTTAAGAGATCTTTTAAATCAGGTTGAAAACAAAGGCCGAACACGGTTTTCGATTCCTGCTTAATCTTTTCAGGCAGATACTGGTAAATTTCTTCCGCAGTAAAACTTAAAATAGGAGCCATATCCTGTAGCATGAGGAGAAGAATCTGGTACAAGACTGTTTGGGCCGACCTTCTCTCCAAACTCTTGGCCCCAGAGACATAGAGTCTGTCCTTTAGGATATCCAGATAAAAAGCGGACAGGTCGGTAACACAGAGGTTGTGCAACGTATGAAATACCTTGTGAAACTCAAAATCATCATAGGCCTTTTGCATACGTTTGTGCCGGGTATAAACCAAGTCTAATGCAAAGCGGTCTAATGGTAAAAGCTCCTTATTGGCCACTAAATCCTTTTGCGGGTCAAAATCCGTTAAATTCCCCAGGATAAAGCGGCAGGTATTGCGGATGCGCCGATAAGCATCGACCAGTCTCTTTAGAATTTCCTCTGAAATACGCAGGTCTTCCTGGTAATTTTCTGAAGCAACCCACATGCGCAAAATTTCTGCGCCGTATTTATCAATGATCTCTTGTGGAGCTATAACATTACCAATGGACTTAGACATTTTTCGACCCTGACCGTCAACCACAAAACCGTGAGTGAGCACGGCCTTATAAGGGGGCACATCCCTGGTGCCAATACTGGCCAGGAGTGAAGAATGGAACCATCCGCGGTGCTGGTCAGTGCCCTCCAGATAGAGATCAGCAGGAAAACGACATTCCTGACGCCCCTCTAAAACAGCAGCAAAGCTTGTGCCCGAGTCGAACCAGACATCCAAAATGTCATCTTCTTTTGTAAAATTTTTGCTGCCGCAATGAGGACAAGTAAGGTCTGCCGGCTTTAATTCATCTATTTCTGCCTCAAACCAGTAATCCGCACCACGCTCATGGGCGGCAAACTTGTCCACAACAGACTGAACCCAGTCAGGGTCATGCCAGGCTTCGCCACAATCCGTACAGAGCAAAGCAATAATTGGCACTCCCCACATCCTCTGCCTGGAGATACACCAGTCAGGCCTGTGCTCGATCATATTATAGATCCTGTCCCTACCCCAGGCAGGAATCCATTTAACCTTTTGATCTATGGCCTCCAGTGCTTTTTGGCGCAAATTATTCTCCTCCATGGAAATAAACCACTGGGTCGTGGCCCTGAAAATGACCGGTTTTTTACAGCGCCAGCAATGGGGATAGGAGTGAGTAATATCTTCCCGGGCCAGAAGATGTCCTTCCTGGCTCAACTTTTCTATGACTTTGGGATTGGCTTCAAAAACAGTCTGGCCCGCAAAAAATTCTACCGAGTTTAAAAATCTACCTTCATTATCTAAAGGTGAGAGAACCTCCAGACCATATTTTAAACCTGTTTCGTAGTCTTCGCGACCATGCCCTGGGGCCGTATGCACACAACCTGTTCCGGCATCAAGAGTAACATAATCGGCCAGGACTATAGGAGATTGGCGATCATAAAAAGGGTGTTTGGCCTTTAACCCCTCCAGGTCACTGCCTTTTATTCGCGCTATAATTTCCGGGTTTTCCCAGCCAAACCTCTCCTTATTTTCCGGCAACAAGTACTCTGCCAAAATATAACCATCATCGTTTACCTTCACCACTACATACTCAAAATCAGGATGCACGGCCACGGCCATATTATCAGGAATGGTCCAGGGCGTGGTAGTCCAGATCACTACAAAAAAATCTCCGGTAATTTGCGGAAATTTCTCTTTTGCTTTGGGGTCAGGCACAGGAAAACGAACATAAATAGAGGGAGAAGTGTGATCATAATACTCCACTTCAGCCTCGGCCAAGGCTGTCATACAGGAGATACACCAATAGATGGGCTTTTTGGCCCTTTTAACTGATCCCCTGGCCATAAACCGGCCCAGTTCGCGAGCCGTGGCCGCCTCATAGTCCGGGGTCATGGTCAGGTATGGCTTATCCCACACTCCTAGTACGCCCAACCGCTTAAATTCATCACGCTGAATATCTAAAAATTTCAGAGCATATTCCCTGCATTTTTGACGTATCTGAAGTACGGGCATCTCTTTTTTCTTCCCGCCCAGGGACTGCTCAACTTTCAACTCAATGGGTAAACCATGACAGTCCCACCCGGGTACGTATTCGGCCTTGTAGCCCTGCATGTTTTTGGACTTGACAATGATATCCTTTAAAATCTTGTTCATTGCCGTGCCTAAATGGATGTGCCCGTTGGCATAGGGGGGGCCGTCATGCAGAACATAGGTTGGCTTATCTTTATTGGCCTGGATCATGGCTTTATAGGCATTTATCTCTTCCCAAAATTTGAGCATTTTGGGTTCATTTTTCGTCAGGTTTGCCCGCATGGGAAATTTGGTCTTAGGCAAATTAAGAGTCTTTTTATAATCAACCATAAGTCAAGTTACCTCCTGCAGAGAATTTTCATATGTTAATATTGATTGTATTAATCGTAAAAGAAAAGCTGAACTTGAAACATAGTTTAACTGAAGTCAAGAAAGAGCGAAGATTAAAAGGCCATAAGTGTCTGTGGTCAAACCTTGCTCAAAGGATAATTTTACATATTTTTTTCAATCCTGATTTCTCATCTGGTAGTCAAAATGGGGTTTGGCTACAGGCTTTTTAGCCTCTTAGCTTCTTCTCCCAATTATAGGCCGTGCGGACTATCTCTTCAATGTCGTCATATTTAGGCTTCCAGTTCATCTCATTCAGAAGTTTGCCCGGGTCAGCAACAAGTTGCGCAGGGTCACCCGGACGACGGCCTGTTTCAATTACCTTAAAATCAACACCGCTTACCTTTTTGACCGCATCAATGATTTCACGCACAGAGTATCCATGTCCATAGCCACAATTGTAAATTCCGGAAGGTTTTCCCTGCTCTAAAAACTTCAGGGCCAAAACATGAACATCAGCCAGATCAACCACATGAATATAATCCCTGATGCCTGTACCATCAGGTGTTGGATAATCAGTACCAAAAATGGATAAAGATTCTCGTAACCCCAGAGCGGCTTGACAGGCTACCTTGATTAAATGTGTGGCATCTGGCGTACTCTGCCCAATGCGGCCCAGAGGATCTGCCCCTGCTACATTAAAATAACGCAAGATGATGAAATTAAAATCAGGATGGGCAAAACTTGCATCCCTGATAACCCACTCACTCATGACTTTGCTACGACCATAAGGATTTATGGGCATAAGCGGACTTTGCTCGTTTACAGGCACTTTCTCCGGCATGCCATAGACAGCCGCTGTCGAAGAAAAAACAAAGTTAGGGATGTTGTTCTTAACGGCCAATGCAATAAGAGAAGTGGTATTAGAAGTGTTGTTTAAATAATATTTCAGGGGGTTTTCTACTGATTCCGGAACCACTATACTGGCGGCAAAGTGAATAATGGCCTGAAATTTTTCTTCGCGCATAAGCTTGTCTAATTTGTCTCTATCCTTTAAGTCCCCGACCACCAGCCGGGCTGGAGGCAGTACAGCATCGACCCGGCCAGTAGAGAGGTTATCATAAACAATTACCTCATATCCTGCTTGAGTTAGAGCAAGGCTTGTATGAGAGCCGATATATCCTGCTCCACCAGTAACGAGAATCTTACCCATGAGCTTGTCTCCAAACGAAAAATTTTTCTTTTATGCTTAATAGTTTTTGCAGGCAAAGACAAATGTTTTGCGTGACCTGTATCTGTATGGTAAACATATTAAAATTAGTGGGTGAGTGGGTGGATTTGTTTGCTGGATTGATAAATAGGGGGCCTTATATCCCTTTCCCATTAATCCACCAAACAAACCACTAGCCATAACCCCAAAAGTCAGGAGGTTATTAATGCATAAAAAATACGGCTTTGAACTTATTGAGGAAAGAGAAATTAAAGAGATTTCCTCAAAGGCCAAACTTTACAGACATAAAAAAACAGGGGCCAGGTTTTTATCCATATTAAATGAAGACGAAAACAAGACCTTTGGCATAACTTTCCGCACTCCACCAAAAGACAATACAGGGGTAGCCCATATTTTGGAGCACTCGGTCCTTTGTGGTTCCAGAAAGTACCCGGTTAAAGAACCCTTTGTAGAATTGCTAAAGGGTTCACTCCAGACCTTTCTAAATGCCATGACCTACCCGGATAAAACCTGTTATCCGGTGGCCAGCCAGAACTTGCGGGATTTTTATAATCTCGTTGATGTCTACCTGGACGCGGTATTTTTCCCCCGGATTTCCAAAGAAATTTTCGCCCAGGAAGGTTGGCATTATGAATTGCATAACCCGGATGAACCGCTAAGGTATAAGGGTGTAGTGTATAACGAAATGAAAGGGGCCTATTCTTCTGCTGATAACCTCCTGGCCGAATATGCTCAACAGTCCTTGTTTCCTGACACTCCCTACAGCCTGGATTCAGGTGGGAACCCAGAACACATCCCCGACCTTACCTATGAACAATTTAAAGAGTTTCATCGCCGTTACTATCATCCGTCCAATGCCTGGATATTTTTTTATGGCGATGACCAGGAAGAAATGCGTTTTAAGGCCTTAAGCAGCTATTTGGATCAGTTTGCCCCCCTGACCATTGACTCCAGGATTCCTGAACAAAAGGCGCTGAATTTAGAAAAAAAGATAAGAAAAGCTTACATGGCAAGTGAAGACAACTCCAAGGCCATGCTCACGATAAACTGGCTCTTGCCTACCACTTTTGATCCGGAGACAAACCTCTCCTTACGTATTTTAGACTATATCCTGATTGGTATGCCGGCCTCTCCTTTACGCAAAGCCCTTGTTGACTCTGGTTTAGGAGAGGACCTGGCAGGAGTGGGTCTGGAAACAGACCTTATGCATCTGTTTTACTCCACAGGTCTTAAAGGTGTGACCAGTGATAATTTGGACCGGGTCGAAGAGCTGATTTTTTCCACTTTAAAAAGCATAGTTGCCGAGGGATTAAGCAAAGATATTATTCAGGCAGCCGTTAATACAATAGAATTTGCTTTGCGCGAAAACAATACCGGATCCTTCCCTCGCGGACTGGCAGTCATGCTTCGGGCTTTGACAACCTGGCTTTATGGACAAAGTCCTTTTCTGCTGATGGAGTTTGAACCTGTTTTAGCGCGGATTAAGGACAAAATTAACAAAGGGCCGCTGTTTGAGCAACTAATTGATAAATATTTTCTACAAAACAAGCATCGAACAACCCTGGTTTTAGAGCCTGATAAAGACCTTGAAAAACAGCTCAGGGAAAAGGAGCATAAACGACTTTTACAGGTCAAAGAAAGCTTGAGTCCCCAGGAATTAGATAGAATCATTGAAGAAACGAAAAGGCTTGAACAAATGCAGGTTGCCCCGGATTCACCCGAAGCCCTGGCCACTATCCCCAGGTTAAAAAGAGATGACCTGGATAAAAAAATAAAGAAAATTCCCCTTGAGGAAGAAAACATAAATGGAATAAACGTACTCATTCATCCTTTGCCCACTTCCGGTATCTTTTACGTAGACCTCGGACTTAATATCCATCTTCTACCCCAGAAATACCTATCTTATGTTCCCCTGTTTGGCCGGGCGTTACTTGAGCTGGGTACCAGATTTGAAGACTTTGTATCGTTGACCACCAGGATTAGAAAAAAGACCGGGGGAATTTTTGCCCAGCCTTTGGCCTCTCAGATTCTGGGCGAACAGGATTGCACGGCCTGGCTCTTTTTGCGCGGCAAGACCCTGCCTGAAAACTTAAAAGAAATGTTAAACATATATAAAGATGTGCTTCTGGATCTAGCCCTCGATAACAGAGAGAGGTTTCGTCAGATCGTCCTGGAAGAAAAGGCCGGTATGGAGGAGAGTCTTGTTCCGCAAGGCCATCGTTATGTAGCCATGCGCCTAAAGGCCAGGTTTTCCGAAGCAGACTGGGCCATGGAGCATATGTCTGGTATAAGTTATCTTTTATTTTTGCGCTATTTACTGGACCAAATTGATAATAATTGGGACCAAGTACTGAGGACCCTTGAAGAAATTAAGTTCCTTCTTATACATAAAGGCGCGCTCCTTTTGAATGTGACCACGGAAAGCAGACTTTGGGAAAAGCACAGCCAGGACTTTCACGACTTTCTGACTTTATTTCCCAAACGATTCATTTCTGATAGTAAATGGCTTCCGGGTTCTCTATGCGACAATGAAGCAATGATCCTGCCTGCCCAGGTCAACTATGTTGGCCAGGCCGTAAATCTATTCGCCAATGACTATGCCTTCCATGGTTCTTCACTGGTCGGCACAAGATTTTTACGAACCGGCCTACTTTGGGAAAAAATCAGGGTCATGGGCGGAGCTTATGGTGCTTTCTGTTCTTTTGATCACTTAACAGGAGTGATGACCTTTGTCTCTTATCGCGACCCTAATGTACTAAACACCCTTGAAGTGTTTAACCAGGCTGGAGAGTTCTTATCCACAAATCCACTGCCAGAGGAAGAAATAGACAAGGCAATAATTGGTACCATCGGCGATATGGACAGCTATCAATTCCCTGACGCTAAAGGGTTTAGCTCTCTAATCAGGTACCTGACAAAAATTGATGACCAAGTAAGGCAAAAAATTAGAAACGAAGTCCTGGAAACAGACCGTGAGGACTTGCAAAGCTTTGGTTTAAGCCTTGATAAGGCCCGCTCAGAACGATTGATTTCTATCATGGGCAACAAGGCCAAACTAGAAGAGGCTCTCAAGGAAGGCCTAGATATTGCGAACGTGTTTAGTTTGCTTTAGAGACTGTCCACCCTATTTTAAGCGCTGATTGAAAGTCTTGGTTTCTGAAGTGCATTACAAACGGCTTGGGTAACCCATCTTAGTGAAGCTTGCGGAAAACAGAGCATCGGGATGAATGGGCTGAATATTTTGCGATACTGACCATAAATATCTATAGTTTAAATTGAACGATTTTTTTGCAGTTCAAACTTTGAGATTGCTTCGCTACACTTTGTTCCACTCGCAATGACAGGAGCGAGTTCGTCATTGCGAGGGCAGCGAAGCTGTCCGTGGCAATCTCATCACCCATTGAGTGAAAATAGCTAAACTTAGGTATAATTAAAAGACTATTCGTTTACCCAAAGTATCCCATTATGCTCTGTCCGCAAGCAAGCTCTAGATGGGTCCGAGTCTTTGTACCAGCATGAAAGAAACCAAGACCGAAATAAAACCTTGGAAATTAAGTTGATAAAAAGGTTTGGCAAGAGGCTCTTTAGCAACGGCAGGCCCATGGGCCTGCCGCTTACCTCATCTATCCAGAATATTATTCTTAAGCCAGTTTAAATCCCACCATTCAACCGGATTCACCGGTAGTCCGGAAATAACGATACCAAAATGGAGGTGATCTCCACCAGCCATGCCGGTTGAGCCGGTTCTCCCGATAATCTGTCCCTTGCGTACCGACTCTCCTTCCTGAACATCAATCTGACTTAAATGGGCATAAAGTGACTGCAAACCAAGGCCATGGTCAATAATGACTACCTGACCATAAATCCCTAAAAACCCGGCAAAAACAACCTTTCCGTTATTTGCTGCCGGAACCGGGGCTTGAGCCAGGGAGGCAAGATCAATGCCCAGATGGACCTGCTTGTCAATGAGCTGACCCTGATAATAATAACTTCGATGATCACCAAAAGAAGCCTTGCGGGCAGCATTTGGCTGGCGTAAAAACTGGCCGGTAAACAAAAAGTGATCAGCTGTTTTCAGGCCGATTTTACGGAGTTCCTGGCGGTTTTTGGCCCGAAGATCCTGGTTTACTCTCAAAAATAGGTGCAACAAGTCCTTTTCTTCCGGGAAAATGGACTGAAATTGAGGCATCTTGGCCTTTAGAAACCTGTCGCTGATATTGATTTTATCATGCCGAAATTTTCTCTTGTTTAGGTGATAATAAAAACCTGACTTGGCCTTATTTTCTGCCAGATCAAGAGCCGTAATCGTAGGCATATCCTCCCCAGGCCGTGCATCATATGGATAGGCAAACAGACAATAATAAAGACCGTTTTTTTGTTTGTATGCTGGAAAAAAATATTTTCCTACCTCAACTCCCGTCTGGGTAACATCCTCGGAAACCTTGTATACAACAAGCCCTGCACCGCCCTGGGACAAATTGTGTTTTTTGCTGACCAGTGAAATGAGCGGCGCTTTAGTGTCATAAACCATTTTTTTTACATAAAGACTGGTGTTGCCCTTGCCCCAATTATTCCATGACCTATCAGTACAAATTATCAGCAACTCAAAAGGCCCCTGTTTAAGTTTCGGGAGCTTAAACTCACCGGACCAGGTCATGGTCTTGGCCGGAAAGACCTGTTCGAGGACAGTGATTCTCTTCATGTTCTGCTTTAAAATCACCCGCAGTTGCTTTAAACCCAATCCCTCATCTTTAGCTACTACTTGAAAAGTTTTTTGAGCATTAGTGTAGATTAGGTCCGGAGAAACATTAATAATGGGTTTCTTCCTCTCGCCAAAGACAAAATAAACCAAACCGAGACCTACACAGATTAAGATTATAAATAAAATATATATCTTTTTTTTCATAACTCCTCCATGGCCAGAATTTCTGGCTACCTTACCCGACCTAGCCAATAAACTCAATGTCCTCAGCTCTCATCACTCACTCCACCCCCTCAAGGTATTACCTTTTGTAAAAAGATAATCTTGGAAAAATACAATTCTAAAATAGTTATGCTTTTATTTAATTTTTATTGCTAATTATAAAAATTTTTGATTAAAATAAGCTAAATGTATAGCTAATATTCGCCCGATATTTGAATAAAGTTACATATTGGTATGTGAATTGGTAGGTCAGTATGTTTACAATTTTTTTGTAGTACTTACTAACCTACTCAAATTAACCTAATTGTAGGAGGAGGGGTATGAGTTTAACCAGACGTGAATTTGTCAAATTGTGCACCGGCACAGTTGCTGGCCTTGGGATTTCCCAGATGTTCCATCCAGCTCTTGTTCGAGCAATGGAAGAGGCAGCAAAGAAGACACCGGTGATCTGGGTCCAGGGCCAGGGATGCACAGGGTGTTCCGTATCGCTTTTAAATACAGTGCATCCAAGCATCAAAGAAGTTTTGTTAAATATTATCAGCCTGGAGTTCCACCCCACAATCATGGGCTCCGAAGGAGAAATGGCTCTTGAGCACATGTATGAAGTGGCTGAAAAGTTTGCGGGCAAGTTCTTCCTGGCTGTAGAAGGAGCTATCCCTAAAGCAGCAAACGGCAAGTACTGTATTGTGGGCGAAATGCATCATAGAGAAATCACCATGCTCGAACTGACTGAGGAGCTTGGTCAAAAAGCCGCGGCCGTGCTGGCTCTTGGCGCCTGTGCATGTTTTGATGCCGGCATTCCCGGCGCAGAGGGTAACTTGACCCAGGCCAGTTCAGTCCAGACTATATTCGATGAGAAGGGTATCAAGACTCCTGTTGTAAATATTCCCGGATGTCCGCCCCATCCTGACTGGATGGTCGGAACCATTGCGCATGCTCTCATGCACGGCATTCCCGAATTGGATGATAATGGCCGGCCAACCATGTTTTATGGAGAAAACATCCATGAAAATTGTCCTTACCTGAAATATGCCGACGATGGAGTAATGTGTGAGACATTTACACAAAAGGAAGGCTGCCGCATGGAGCTGGGTTGTAAAGGGCCAAATGCCAATGCTGACTGCTTCAAGAGAAAATGGAATAACGGCATAAACTGGTGTGTAGAGAACGCTATTTGTATTGGATGTGTTGAACCTGGCTTCCCTGATGAGATGTCTCCATTTTATGAGGGCATGTAACTTATTTTAAAGTTTAAAGTGTGGGGAAATGAACCTTATAGAGGAAACACATGTTATCTTTAACTTTCGAGATTTAAACTTTTCCTCAAAACGAGCTTAAATCAACTCTGGAACCAAACTTCACACTCTAAACTTAAATTAAATATCGAGGAGGATAAATTATGTCTGGATGCAGAGCAAAGCAGGCGCCTATGGCGGCTGGCGCTCCAGGAAAGAAAATAAAAATTGCGGTAGATCCAGTGACCAGAATCGAGGGTCACCTGAAAGTCGAGGTAGAAGTAAAGGACGGCAAAGTAGTAGATGCCCGCTGTTTTGGCGGCATGTTTCGCGGCTTTGAAAACATCCTGAAAGGCCGTGATCCCAGGGATTCCTCCCAGATTGTGCAAAGAATCTGCGGTGTTTGCCCTACTGCCCATGCCACGGCCTCGGTGCTCGCACAGGACAAGGCCTTTGGCGTCAAAGTAACCACCAATGGAAGGATTGTGCGCAATCTCATTTTTGGCGCCAACTATTTGCAATCTCATATTCTGCATTTTTACCATCTGGCTGCCCTTGACTATGTCAATGGCCCTGATGTTGCTCCTTTTGTGCCTCGGTACAAAAATAATGATGTCAGAGTAGATGCCAAAACAAACCAGATCGGGGTTGATCAATACTTGAAAGCTCTGGAAATCAGACGGATCTGCCACGAGATGGTAGCCATGTTTGGGGGCAAGATGCCTCATGTCCAGGGCTTGGTTGTTGGCGGTACTACAGAGATTCCAACCGCAGAAAAAATCAAGCACTTTGCTGCCAACTTCAAGAAAGTCAAAGAGTTCATCGAAAAAGAATACCTGCCTTTGGTTTATGCCTTGGGTTCTGTTTATCCGGATCTACTGGAAACAGGCACAGGCTGGAAAAATGTAATCTCTTATGGCGTATTCCCATTAAATGATGAAGAAACAGAGTTCCTGCTCAAACCCGGCGTCTATACCAATGGCAAAGACGCCCCATTGGATCCTGCTAAAATCAAAGAATACGTCAAATACTCCTGGTTTGACGATTCAACTACAGGCTTGCATCCCAGCGAAGGTAAAACCGTGCCCGCTCCGGAGAAAGCGACTGCCTACAGTTTTGTTAAGGCTCCACGTTACAACGATATACCCCACGAAGTTGGCCCATTGGCCAGAATGTGGATTACCAATCCCGAACTAAGCCCTGTTGCCAGGAAAGCTGGCTTTAAGAGAATGCGCGATTTCGGCGACAAGGCATTCTCCATACTGGGTCGTCACATTGCTCGTGCCGAAGAGGCATTGCTGGTGGCTCAGGCAGTTGAACAGTGGCTTGCCGAAGTAAAACCCGGAGCTGAAACTTATGTGCCCTCTGAGGTACCAGAACAAGGCGAAGGCATGGGACTTACAGAGGCCCCACGCGGCAGCTTGCTTCACTACCTGAAAGTTAAAGATTCGGTAATAGATAACTACCAGATCGTCTCTGCAACCCTGTGGAATGCTTCTCCCATGGATGACATGAATCAAAGGGGTCCCATTGAACAGGCCTTGATTGGCGTTCCTGTTCCGGATCCCAAAAATCCAGTCAATGTCGGGCGCTTGATCCGCGCCTTTGACCCGTGACTGGGCTGTGCCGTGCACGTGCTGCACGCTGAGACTGGTGAGGAGCAGGTTGTACATATAGATTAATCCGGATAAAAAATTGACGTGACAACAAAGGGCCGTTAGAAATAAACGGCCCTTTATTTTTGGATAGCAGCTTATGAAAAAATTACTGGTATTAGGCGTTGGCAATATTTTACTTATGGACGAAGGCGTGGGCGTATACGCGGTTCAGGAGCTTGGCAAGGAAGACTGGCCTGACGGGGTTGACTTTCTCGACGGCGGCACCTTTACCCAGGATCTTTTTTATCTCTTTGAAAAATATGACCATGTGCTGGTCCTTGATGCTGTCCGTGGCGGCCAGGAGCCAGGAACTATCTATCGGCTAAAGGAAAAGGATTTGATTGAAAATAAAGATCAATCTTTGTCCTTGCACGATATTGACCTGTTGGACTCCCTGAAAATGGCCGAGCTTCTGGGCAAAAGACCAGATCTGACTGTAATTGGTATTGAGCCTGAAAAGCTCGACTGGAACATGGAGCTGACTCCAACTTTAAAAGAAGCCTTCCCCAAATTTTTACAGGTCATTCGCCAGGAGATACATAAAATTCTGGAGTAACTGCTCTTTTAGTTCCTGTGGCCAAACCCTATTTTAACCGCTGATTGAAAGTCTTGGTTTCTGAAATGCATTACAAACGGCTTGGGTAACCCAATCTTAATGAAGCTTGCTTAAAAAACAGAGCATCGGGGAGACAAAGCTAAGTATCCGGGACTACTTGCCATGAGTATCTATAGTTTAATTTTAACGATTTTTTTGCAGTTCAAACTTTGAGATTGCTTCGTCGCCTCGCTCACGCTCGCTCCTCGCAATGACAGGAGCGAGTTCGTCATTGCGAGGGCAGCGAAGCTGTCCGTGGCAATCTCACCCATTGAGTGAAAATCGCTCAACTTAGGTATAATTAAAAGAATATTTGTTTACCCAAAACACCCCATTATGCTCTGTCCGCAAGCAAATTTTAGATGGATCCAAGTCTTTGTACCAGCATGAAAGAAACCAAGACAGGAATGAACAATAGCAATTGAATTGATAAAGAGGTTTGGCCACAGGCTCTTTTAGAAGTCAAAAAGACAGGAAGACGTGGAGATAATAATGCAAAAATTTGCCCTGTCAGTACTTGGCCAGGATCGGCCAGGGATCGTTGCCAAGGTTGCGGAGATACTTGCCGATTTTGGCTGTAATATTGAAGATCTGTCACAGACAATATTGCAGTGGGAGTTCGCTGCCATTTATATCTTCAGCAAGCCTGACCAGGTCGATCCCGAAGATATTTTACATACTCTTGAACAGGCCTTAAACCCATGGGGACTGACAGTTATATTAAAACCAGCCGACAAGCCAAATAAATGGATAGATGAGCCGGCTGACCCTTTTGTGGTTACCGCCATAGGGCAGGATAAAGTGGGCCAGATAGCCAAACTTACGGGAATTATGCGCGATTTTGGATGCAATATCACGGGACTTAAGGCCATAAATCATAGTCAAACTTTTCCTGACAAGATGGTCATGGTTTTTGAGATCGCGGTTCCTTTAAGTACAAATTTTAAACAGTTACGAGATGAACTGGAGCAAGCAGCCCATAGCGTTGGCTTAAAATTTACTATTCAACATCGGGATATTTTTGAAAATATTCACCGGATTTAGCGAGGTAGGCCATGCTTTCAGAACGTGAGGTTCTTTCTACTTTCGAGATGATCAAAAATGAACATCTGGATGTGCGCACCGTGACACTTGGCATTTCTCTCTTTGATTGTGCCTCTGATGATTTATCTAAATTCTTTGACAAGATCTATACTAGGATAGTTTCCACTGCAAAAGATTTAGTCCGTGTTTGTGATGAAGTAGGTGATAAGTATGGCATACCAGTGGTGAATAAGCGTATCGCCATTAGTCCCATGGCTATTGTCGCCGCACCTTTTGATTCAGAACAAATGGTTGAAATAGCCAGGACTCTGGATAAGGCAGCCAGGGAGGTCCAAATTGATTTCATCGGTGGATTTTCAGCCCTGGTGGAAAAGGGCATGGCTACTGGCGATTTGTCCTTGATAGAAGCTATCCCGGAAGCCCTGACCCAGACTGAACGAGTCTGTGCTTCAGTTAACGTGGCTTCCACCAAGGCCGGCATAAATATGGACGGAGTTTATTTGATGGGCAAAACCATCAAGGAAGCCGCGCATTTAACACGCGACAGAGATGGCCTGGCCTGTGCCAAATTGTGTGTTTTCGCCAATATCCCCCAGGATATTCCCTTTATGGCCGGGGCCTATTTGGGAGTGGGCGAGCCAGGAGCCGTGATCAATGTCGGCGTCAGCGGTCCCGGGGTAGTCAAAAAGGCCATTGACCGGACACTGGAGGCCAATCCGGAAGCAGACTTGGGAATGCTTTCAGAAACAATCAAGAAAACGGCTTTTAAAGTCACTAAAATCGGAGAACTCATTGGTCGGGAAGTAGCCAAAAAAGTAGGCGTTCAATTTGGCATTGTTGACCTTTCCTTGGCCCCTACCCCCAATGTTGGTGACAGTGTAGGCGAAATTTTTCAGTCTCTGGGCCTGGACAGTATCGGAGTACCGGGAAGTACGGCTATTCTGGCCATGCTCAATGATGCGGTGAAAAAGGGCGGCTCCTTTGCCAGCTCATATGTGGGTGGTTTAAGCGGGGCCTTTATTCCCGTCAGTGAAGATTTAAACATTGCCAATGCAGCAAGGGATGGTTTCCTGAATCTGGAAAAGCTGGAGGCCATGACTTCTGTCTGCTCCGTAGGCCTGGATATGGTGGCTGTGCCCGGGGATACCTCAGCCGAGACCCTGGCCGCTATAATCGCGGATGAAATGGCTATCGGTGTAATCAACAGAAAAACAACAGCTACCAGGATTATCCCGGTGCCCGGAAAGAAGGCAGGAGATAAAGCCTACTTTGGAGGGCTATTAGGTGAAGCCACAATTATGCCTGTGCGCGAAGGCTTCTCTGAAAAATTTATTCGTCTGGGCGGACTTATTCCTGCGCCACTACAAAGTCTGAATAATTGAAGTTGAGAAGATAAGAGGATGGGAAGATAGGAAGAAATAGAGGTTGCCTTTCCACCCTAATTTCTTAAATCCCTAACTTCCCATCTTCGCACCTAAAAAATTATTGAGCAGAGCCAAGCTCGACCTGAACCTGCTGCAGTAATTCTTTAGCCTGCATCAGCTTTGCGCTCTGTTCCTCGGTGGATACTTGCGAGCTTAAATAAGCTGCCTTCTGAGACATTTCCTGTAAAATATTGGAGAGAAGCATATTCTTGGTCATTTGTGGCAAATTTTCCAAAGTAGCAATCTTTTGCTCCATGCTCAGCATTTTACTGTCCAGACTCTGAACATCCCCTTTCAAGCTGGAAAGTTCCTCTACCTTGGCCGAAAGTCCGGAAAGATTCTGGTTCAGGCCAAAAAAGAAGACCACCAGGAGCAGGACACAAAGAATCGAAATAATCATGGCCACTTTTCCCATATCCTTGCGGGAATTGGCAATGATATCCTTGGCAAATTGCTGCTTATTATCCCCTGTCTGTTCCTCATGCCTTAATGGAGTAACCTTTTCTTGTGCTTGCATTAGAATAACCTCCCTTGTTCAATTATAAGCTTAGAGTTTGAAGAGGTGTAAGTTCCTTGTTAAAAGCTAATACGACAATGACCAGTGATATGTTTATCCGCTTTTGGGAAAAAAATATCAATTTAACAGTTCAATGGCAAGACTGAGTTTTGAGATTTAATCTTACCCGGTGAGGTCTGGCTCGCCTGGTATTTTCCTTACCTTCTTACCATCTCGCCCAAATTTAGACGGGAATATCTTGATTTTTTAACATATCATCAAGGAGTTCTATCATTTTCTCTCTTTGTGCTGGCGTGGCATAGGTAATACACTCACAGCGAATTTTGCCCCTGGCCCGCACTAAAAGTTCCAGTTTAAGCCAATTTTTTCCTGTTTCCAACGCCAGATAATATGGACCGCAGTCCTTAAGATGATCAGATTGTCTCTCGCTTAACGTATCAACAGGTAATGGCAGCCAGAAAATATCATCTATGGGGCCTTGGTAGCCTTGCTCTCTAAGATACTGCTCAAATTTTTTAATATGATCCTGGTTTATTTCTTCAATATAATATGAACGCATGATTTTCTCCTCCTTACTTCACCGCTTCCCTTTGCTAACTACTATTATATTGTCTTCTCTCCGTTTTACCCTTTCCCCTCTTCATCGTTTCCTGTCCTTGTGTGCATTTTCGGGTATATGCTCGTTATCCAGATTAAACATTCGTCTGGTTAAATCTATGAACTTTTGCGCATTTTCCTCCTCGCGAGTTCGTCTTTTTAAGAACATAATCGGTTCATGATAAAGTTTTTTCACCAAAGACTGGGCCAACGTTTCCATAGCTAAATAGGTCTTCTCATCAACATCCTGCTTTAAGCCACGCAGTGTTCTTTTGAGCTCTCTCTGGGCGATGGTTTCTCCCTTGGCCAATAAATCCACTATGGTAGGATTCAAATCCAGGGACTTAAGCCACTGGGCGAACTTGTCTACTTCCTGCTTAATGATCATCCTGGCCTTTTCAGCCTCTGCCTTCCTATTGGCCAGGTTTTCTTCCACAACCTCTTTTAAGTCATCAATATCGTAGAGATAGACATTGTCCAAAAGGTTGACGTCAGGATCAATGTCTCGGGGCACAGCAATATCAATAAAAAAAATAGGCCTGTGTTTTCTCTTTTTAAGGATCTTTTTTAAATCCCTGGCCTGAATAATAGTTGAAGGAGCGCCGGTTGAACTTATAACGATATCCACTGTAAGCAGGTTGTCCTGGAGATCATCTAGACACGCTGCCTTACCCTGAAACTTGCAGGCCAATTCTTGAGCTCGTTCCAGGGTCCTGTTGACCACCAAAATTTCCTGCACACCACTGTTTAACAGATGTATGGCTGCCAATTCAGCCATTTCCCCGGCGCCTACGAGCATGGCCCGATGTTTGGACAAGTCACCAAATATCCTTTTAGCAAGTTCCACCGCCGCATAGCTTATGGATACGGCATTGGCAGCCACTGCTGTTTCTGTGCACACTCTCTTGGCCACAGAAAAGGATTTGTGCAAAAGCCGGTTGATGATTACTTTGACTGTTTGTTCTTTTACTGCTTTTCGGTAGGCATCTTTAAGCTGCCCCAAGATTTGGGGCTCTCCTAGAACCATAGAGTCCAGGCTGGAGGCCACGGTAAACAGGTGCTCTACCGCTCCCAAGTCTTGATAAAAATACATATTTTTTTTCAACAGATTAATATCCGCAGCACAAAATCCAGCCCAGGTATTTAAGACTTTATTTTCCACATCTTCTTGCGCAGCACTTCCAACACAAAGGATTTCAACCCGGTTGCAAGTGGACAAAACCAGTGCCTCGGTTATGGGACCGTCCTGGCTTATTAAACCCTCTTTTAAGGGATTGAAGTTGGTCAGAGCAAATTTCTCCCGCACCTCAACACTGGCTGTGCGGTGATTTAAACCAAACAAATATATTTTCTGCATCGCTTCGCTATTTATGGTTTAAAACTGTGATGAGTTGGAATTAAAAAATTAACTCCGAGCATGGAGATTACAGTCAGGACAAAAATAATAATGGCCAGTTTGGCCGGTTTTCTTCCTTTCCAACCCAGGGCAAGGCGTTGATGAAAAAGATAAGCATATAATAGCCAGATGATAATGGCCAAAATTTCCTTTGGATCCCAGGTAAATATTTTTTTCCAGGTAAAGGCAGCCCAGATAAATCCTGACAAAGTTCCCACAGTAAAGAGGGGAAATCCCCAGGTCACTGCCAGGTGATTGGCGCGGTCAAAGGCAGTCAAGGAAGGCAAATCCTTGGAAAAAGAAGAAAGTCTGGATTTGGTTTTAATCTTTTTTTCTAAATATAAATAAGCAATTCCGGCTCCAAAAGCCATAGCCAAAAACCCCATGCTAATAAATAACGTGCCTATGTGCAGGGCAAACCAGAGGCCACTTAGCCGTGGAGGGATTGGGATGACTTTCGGGGAAATAGCCAAAGAAGATGAAAAAAGTATTAAAGCCAGAGGGGCAGCAATTAGAGATAAAAATTTTAATTTTAGTCTAAACCAGAGTAAGAAAAAAACCAGCAAAAAGGCCCAGGCTAATAAACTAAAATAGAACTGGCTCTGGACGAGGGTCTCCTTAAAATAAAAAAAATATTGCAAACCAAGGTCTATACTATGCAGGCCAAAACCTGCTACGGTCAGATAGTTGCCTAGACTTTGCAGTTTTTTTTGCCGGAAGAGAAAACCGGCCAAGACCTGTATCGCAGCTACAAAGTAAAGCAGTGCAATACCTAAGTCAAAAATTCTTAGAGATATCATCAATCAGTCCTCCTATATGCATATGGAGGTTTGGAGGCAAAATTTTCTTCAAAACTTTTTCTACTTTCCCCAGTTCCTTTAATTTTAAGGCATCTAAAAGCTCAGAGGAAGTTAGTTGGCGAAAAATACTCGCATTTTCTTGTTGCTCAAGACCAAGAGACAGAACCAAAGGTCTAATCTTAGACATAAGCCTGGTCAATAAAAAGTATTCGGGACCGAAGACTTGCTCTAGGTCCTGACGGATCTTCCTGGCCAGTGCCGGGCTATGCCCGCCAGTGGATATGGCCAGACATAGATCACCTTGAGTAAAGATAGAAGGAAGAATAAAGTCGCCCTGTTCAGGGGCGTTGGCTACATTGCAAAAAATATTTCTTTTTTTACATTCAGAGGCAATAGTCTGGTTTAGTTCTTTATCGTTGGTACAGACAAAAACCAGGCTGACCTCGTTTAAATCGCTGGGCTGAAAATTATTTCTTTTAAATTCAAGGCGAGGATGGGAAGATAAATCCTCAGGCAAACAGTTGTAGGGATCAAGAACAAAAATCTTTTTTGCCCCGCAATTAAGCAAGGTCCTGATTTTTCGCCGACCAACCTTACCGGCGCCAATCACCAGGCAAGTCTTGTCCTTGAGGTCTAAAAAAATTGGATAATAGCGCATCAAAAAAAGTTAAAGTTTAAGCTGTAAAGTTCACCCAAAGCATGTTTCGGGGCTCGATTTTGTACTGAACTTCAAAACAAGTCTACAGGTTTAATAAAAAACGGTAAAGGGTTTGCGGTTAATAAAATTTAAACGGTAAGTGGACAAACGCTATGAATTATCTGAGACCTGCATCTTAAATCTTTCCTTGAACAAGCCCCTATGAGCAAAGCTCAAGGAAAGAACCCCATTGACTAGACTTATTAAGTAAATGTTAACTCTTATTTGACATAAAAAATACAAGGAAATTTCGATATTTGTCAAAGATGTTGCCTCCAAACGCTAAAAAAAGTTAATAAAGTCTGTTTGCTTCAAAAAAAATTAACGTTTTTGAACAAAAAAATGTTGTCTTTCACCAAAAAAATTATCAAAGGGGGGTTGAATTAGCCTGTAATTTTTCCTATGCTAAATTCTATTATACTGTCTAACAACATAGGTGGGCTATGATAAAAATAAATGATTTCAAAAGTAAGAAGGACAAAAAAATTCAGAAGATAAAATTTTCTTTGTCCAAAATTCTTAACCCAGAAGAATGGAGCCTTAACGGAAGATTTCTATACCTACCTACAATTTTGTTAATTTTATGCCTAACTGTCAGCATGCTTTACTTTACAAACACCCTTACGAGACACTTAGGCAGCAATATAGAAAATCAATTAAAGCTTATTACCTCCGGGATACAAGATGAGATAAACAAGGGGGCCAGGTTTGCCCAAACCCAGGCATTTTCGCTCTCACTAAACCCTGAAATTCAAAAAGCACTTGAAACCCAGGACCGTGACCTTTTAAAAAAGATTGTCCTTCCATACCTTGACCGTATGCGCGTTGTTTCTGGTTACACATCTTTATCCTATCATTTTATGATTCCTCCTGCTGTCAGCTTTTTAAATACACAAGATTTAAATGTAAAAGGTACGGACTTATCCGGAGAAAAACCATTAGCGTCCAGGGCAGGAGAAGAATTACGCATGCTCTGGGAGATAGTTCCGGGACACCATGGGCTTAATATTCAGGTAGTGTGTCCGATAACTAGTGCCGACTCCTTGCTCGGCATTGTTGAAGTAAGTCTGAATGTTCAAGAAATTGTCACCAACATACAACTGCCAAAGGGTATTGGAATTGCTACTTTTGTTGACAAAAGTTTAAAATCGACTCTCGAGCCAGACATAAATTTTACAGAAGGAAAAAAATGGATCTATTTTCAAAAAGAAAGTTATCGCAAAATACTTTTTGATTTAGACGCAGATATTAATTTCCTTTCTATAAATAAAAAAGGGCAAATATATTATTCCATAATCCCCGTAAAAAACAACAGTGGCAATATCATAGGAGGGATTTCCATAAATTATGACGCCAAACTAAACCAAAAAGAAAACGAAAATGCAATCTTCTATTTCTTTAACATATTATTCTTACCTTTTCTAGCTATCATATCAGCCCTTTACTTGAACATTAAAAGAATTAAGATTTTCTTTGCTAGACTAAGAAAAATGATTATTGCATCACATACCAATGACTTTGCGGATAGATTTGAAACTGATCATATACACTGTCTAGAAGTATTGCATTGTAACCACGAAGAATGTCCCGTTCACAAAAATCCATCACTGGTCTGTTATCTGGAGACAGGCTCGGAGGCTATTTCTCCGGAATGGAGAAATAGCTGTGTGTTCTTAAATAAATATGGTTCTTGTCTGAATTGTCCTGTCTATGTACTGCGCAAAGGAGATGAACTTACAGAAATGCGCAATGTTGTTAACACCATGATGCGCTTATGGAAGACATTCCTTAGCCGCATTGGTCAACTTCTTGACGAGGTCTTGCGCACCAAAGAAAACTCAAGGCGGATCCTATCCCTTGACGAGGTATCTTCACGACTAGAGCAAATGGCAAAGCTCACCTCGTTTAGCAGAGACATCAAAGGTGTGTACAGTAAAGACGAAGTCTATGAGCAGTTAAAATACGTCTCTGAAAACACCTTTCACATGAGCCGATTTGTGATCTTTGAAGTTAACTCCAGTGACAACCGCATGATTCCAGTTTTGGACAATGTTCCTTCTGAACCACTTTGTAAACGTGACATCCTTCTCTCCCCGGAACTGTGTAGAGCTAAAAGAATGACCGAAGAGATCTGTTCAAAAAACAATCCTGCTCTTTGTCCTTTCTTTAACTGTGATCAGACCAAATATTATCGTTGCTGTTTGCCCTTGGTTATGGGTGGACAAGTCGGGGCAGTGATTTCTTTTCTGATCCCCAAGTCAGAATGGGATACACGCAGTGAACAACTCGTTATCATTAGGAAGTATCTGGATGAAACAGCCCCTGTCCTTGCATCACTCAGACTTTTGGAAATGTCCAAAGAGCAAGCCTTGCGCGATCCTTTAACTCGCTCACACAATCGAAGATTTCTAGAGGAATATATCGCGCAATTTGAACCTTTATCAAAAAGGGAAGAAAAAAATGTTGGATTTTTGATGGTAGATCTGGACTATTTTAAGCAGGTTAATGATAAGTATGGACATCAGGCAGGCGATGCAGTCCTCAAACAACTGGTAGAAATAATGAAGAAGAATATCCGTAGTTCCGACTTGCTTGTTCGTTATGGAGGAGAAGAGTTCTTAGTGCTTTTACCGCAAGTGGAACCGAATATGTCAGAAAAGGTGGCGGAAAAAATCCGGTCCAGTGTTGAACAGTATAAATTCGAGCTACCCAGAGGCCAGAAAATAAATAAGACCGTCAGCATCGGGGTTGCTGAGTACCCCAACGATGCCGATACGCTCTATAAAGCCATCAAATTCGCCGATGTGGCTCTGTACGAGGCCAAAAACCAGGGCAGAAACAGGGTGGTAAGATTTCAGAAAGAGATGTGGTTAGACGACCAATACTAGATAGATTCAGTGGCCAAACCCCATTTTGACTACCAGGTTAGAAATCCTGGTTTCTTGAATGCATTGCAAGGGGGTGGGTAAACCATCTTGGCGAAGCTTGCGGATAAGCAGAGCATCGGGGTGACAAAGCTAAATATCCGGGACTATTTACCAATAACTATCGACAATAAAAAGAATATTCATTTATCCTAAATGCCCCATTATGCTCTACCCGCAAGCAAGCTATAGATGGGTCCAGGCATTTGCACCAGCATGAAAGAAATCAGGATTGAAAAAATTATGAAAAATTGTCCTCTTAAGTAAGGTTCGGCCACTGACTCGATAGTAGAAAAGATCTACTTTTCAGCCAAGTCTAGGCAATCATTCCAACCCATATTTGGCCAGCTTGTACCGTAAAACCCGCTCTGAAATACCCAAGAGTTTGGCCGCCTTGGTCTTAATCCCTTCTGCCTCTTGCATGGCTTGAGCAATGCGCATCTTTTCCAGCTTTTCAACGGCTTCCATTAAGGGCAGATCAAAAAAGTCCTGAGCAGGATTAGACCCTTTGCTTTTATGCAAATAAGGAGGCAGGTCTTCCAGGGTAATATAGTCACTTTCAGTAAGAATCACAGCCCGTTCAACAATATTTTCCAACTCGCGCACATTGCCTGGAAAATCGTAGGTCAGCAAAGCCTCCAGAGCCTTACGCGTAAACCCCTTAATTTTCTTGTTATATTTTTGGGCAAACCTGGAGCAAAAAAAATCGGCCAAGGGGCCAATATCTTCTCTTCTCTGACGCAAGGAAGGGATGTTTAGACTGAATACATTTAACCGCCAGAAGAGATCTTCTCTAAACTTTTCTTCTTTGACCATTTCTTCAAGATTGCGATTGGTGGCCGCAATGACCCGCACATCAACTTTAATTTCCTTAACACTGCCCACGCGTGTAAATGTCCCATTTTGCAAAACTCGTAGGAGCTTGGCCTGAAGTTCTAAAGGGAGATCTCCTATCTCATCCAGAAAAATGGTTCCATGGTCAGCGGCTTCAAACAAACCTTGTTTAGCTTTGGTCGCACCTGTAAAGGCACCCTTTTCATGACCAAAAAGTTCACTCTCAAGAAGCCCGCCGGGAATGGCCGCGCAATTTATGCGTACCAATGGTTTATCTCGTCTGGGTGATAGGCGATGAATGAGTTCGGCTAAAACCTCCTTTCCCGTGCCTGACTCCCCTAAAAGAAGCACAGTGGCTTCTGTCTCGGCCACCTTTCTGGCCAAATTCAAGAGTTCCTTCATGGCGGAACTCTGGGCGATGATCTCTTTAGGCAAAAAATCCGGCCACCCACTTACCTGGCGGCGCAGACTAGCAACTTCCTGTTCAAGCCTGGCCTTCTTTAGGGCCCTCTCGATAAGCAGCAATAATTCTTCCAGGTGCACAGGCTTGGTTAAATAATAGAAAGCTCCCGCGCGCATGGCGTTCACGGCTTTGTCTACCGAACCAAAAGCAGTAATTATAATGACAGGGGTTAAGGGCAACCTCTCTTTTAACTCGGTGAGGACTTCCAGCCCATCTGCATCGGGAAGCTTATAATCGAGCAAAATCAAATCAGGGCTCTTATCCTGCGCCTGCTTGATTCCTTCTGAACCCGTCATAGCAGTAACTACTGAAAAGCCATGATGGACAAGGTAATCAGACAAGATCTCTCTCTGCGAGGAATCGTCTTCAATGATTAAAATCCTTTTTTGAGACATATTTACTTTACTGGTTTATTAGGTTGATTATTTTAGAACCTACTATTCAACCAATACAAGCGTAAACTCAGCCCCTTCACCGGTCTTACTTTCAACAATGAGCTTACCATTATGGGCCTTGGCCACCATTTCTACTAAAAAAAGACCCAGGCCAAACCCTTGTTTCTTCTGCGTGTAAAAAGGACGAGCAATCTGCTTCAATACTTGTTTTTCTATGCCAGGACCATTGTCTTTAACCTGAAGATGAACTTTTGCCCCATCTTTCCAGGCTTTCACCCGCACCCAGCCATTTTCCGGCACAGCTTCCAGGGCATTACGCACCAGGTTGCCCATGGCCCGCATAATCCAGCGGAAATCAGCCTGGAAAGAAAAGTCATTATCAAGAACCAGCTCAAAATGGACTTTTTTACTTTTGGCCAGAGGTAAATATTCCTCCTCAAGTGCATGCAAAACATCTCTGGCCTCCATTCTCACTGGTCTAACCTCTATCCCTTTGGCCACTTGCAGAAGTTCATAAATAAGCTCATCTAACTTTCTAACTTCGTTTTGCATCTTGACAAGAAGCTCTGGCTTTGGCTGACCGAGCTCTTTTAAATATTGCAGGCCCATACTCAAAGAATTCAGAGGATTGCGTACCTCATGTGCAAGCATAGAGGTCAGCCTTCCCACGGCGGCCAGCTTTTCAGCGTCTACAAGCTGCTTACTGAGCTCTTCCTGCCTGCGACTTAATCTCTGAAGAAAAATTCCAAGAACAAGCATAATCAAGCTGCCGCCTGTGGCTGTAATCACACCATGCCATAATCCTTCCATCCACATAACTCTCCCAAAACCGACATCAATACCCACTAAAATATTTACTCCAGGCTGGGGCCATTCTTTAAAAGGCTGACACACGTAGTAAATGGAGTCCTTTTCAACCCCTTGACCGCAAGACAAAAGAAGATCTTTTTCAGGGAGTCTCGCCTGAGGAAAGCTATTTAAAAAGAATCGTTCTTCCTGCCATACTAAAACTCCATAGAGGAGAGGCTGACTTTGAAATTCATCCACCAACCAAGAAAGATTTTTAAGGTACGCGGGGGGATCTGGAATGAGACCAACTGTTTCTATATGACCTACTAGCCGAAGACGGACAAAAGACAGGGCCTGCTCAGCTTCCTGGCGTAAATGTTCTTTAAGCTGAGTGTGAATGAAAAAAAGATGAATGGCCGTGGCTATCCACAAAACCAGGATTCCTGCTCCGGAGATGAGCAGAGGAAGAATGTGTTTAGAATGGAAAGTTATTTTTAATTTACTAATAGCCATCTTTTTTTGTCTGCCGCAAAATTATGTAAATGTCCATTTTAATTATTCTATTTTTCACGACCGGATGGATATGCAAAAATTAGCATTTTTGCATGGAGTTTGTAATTATGGATTTTGAGTTTTTAGTTATTTCAACATGTTGCATTGTGAAAATTCTATTGAAAATTTATAAAAACTACTTTTGCAATTGCGTCCAACCAGATATTTACAAGCTTATTGGAGCTCATGGATGCATCTGCGAGCTGTTCTGGTTTCGTCATTCTGAGCAAAGCGAAAAATCTCGTTCTCTACGTTAGGAGATCATTCGGTCACTGACGCTCCCGAATGTTTTGGATAAACGAATTTTCTTTTAATTATACCTGATGCGCCTGCCAAAAGGGACTTTTTTGCAGGCAATGTTGAATTTTGAATTATGAATGTTGAATTATTTAAACAGGTTATAGGTTGTTTTTTGTCAAAATTGTAAATTTTTAATTTTTGCAGTTGCATCATACCAAAGTTTTTAGCGATTTTCACTCAATGGGTGAGATTGCCACGGACAGCTTCGCTG
Organism: Desulfovulcanus ferrireducens; assembly: GCF_018704065.1. NCBI lineage: Bacteria > Pseudomonadati > Thermodesulfobacteriota > Desulfovibrionia > Desulfovibrionales > Desulfonauticaceae > Desulfovulcanus > Desulfovulcanus ferrireducens. The sequence continues at coordinate 36,481 of NZ_JAGUQP010000024.1, forward strand.
CCCTCGCAATGACGAACTCGCTCCTGTCATTGCGAGTGGAACAAAGTGTAGCGAAGCAATCTCAAAGTTTGAACTGCAAAAAATCGCTCAATTTAAACTATAGATAGTTATGGCAAATAGTCCCGGATATTTAGCTTTGTCACCCCGATGCTCTGCTTTCCGCAAGCTAAGCTCAAGATGGCTTACCCAGCCCTTTGCAAGGCTTTCAAGAAACCAGGATTTCTAATCTGGTAGTCAAAATGGGGTTCGGCCATAGATTCTATAGGATAATGAGAATAAAATCATTAATCATGTTCCCATTTGGGAACACAAAATTTAACATTGTTCCAGAAAAGGAACATCTAACCTGCGCAATAAAAGACAAGTCTCAGAAAACCCTACCCGTTCAACGATTGAATTCTCCTGCCAACTTAAAACTTACAAGGATAAAAATGGGGAAAAATTTACATATAACATCCTGTTTTTACAGCCTATTTAAAAATCATTCCTTTAAAAATCAGTTTAGACCAAACGTCTAAAAAATCTCCTCTCCACCAGTCTCCCCCAATCCCCGCCTCAAATAAACTTTGGCACCTTCCTTGCTTCTGGTGGCCGCGACCGACGTCTTAATACCGTTTGCCAAACGCCATAAATCACCTTCAGCCACTGGTTGTGCGTGACTGAAGAAGCAGGAGGAGAGGCTAATCCACAGTAGAAAGGCTTAATGCCAAAGAAACCCAATTAACATTTTAAAATTTGGAGGTAGATATGTCACAAGAAGTAGGGGCAGGTGTGGCACACGAAGTGTCCGTGGAGAAACCTAAATCTTTTGCCCAGGAATTCATAGATAGCATTCCTGGAGCTATTCTTGTTATTGCTGTAGCTGTTGCAGCATACGTTATCGCACCCTATCTGCGCCAGTATCCGCTTTTTAAGACTTACCTGTCTTTAAAGGACTTCATTCTTGCTATCTTGTTTGGGATACTGATTAAAAACACCGTTGGTGTTCCTAAAAGATTTGAGCCAGGTCTGAGATTTTCCACAATTTTGACCAAGACAGGCATTGTTATAATGGGTGCCAAATATTCTCTAAGCGGCCTGCTAACAGTAGGTGGTCAGGCACTCCTGTACATCAGTATCTTCCTCTTTGGGACAGCTATCGTCATGATGTGGGTAGCCAAAAAGCTGAACTTACCAACTGCTTTGGGAGCATGTCTAGCTTCTGGCCTTTCCGTTTGCGGCGTTTCAGCAACAATTGCTATTGCACCGGCTGTTAGAGCAAAAAACCAAGACATGGCCTATTCGATTGCCGTAGTACTCATGTTTGGTCTTCTGGCTCTGCTGGTTTTCCCGCCCATCGGCAAGTTGCTCAATCTCAGCGATGCCCAGTATGGTGCCTTCTGCGGTGTTGGTATTGTAAACTCAGCACAGGTTCTGGCTGCCGGATTCGGATATAGCGAACAGGCAGGATTAATCGCTGGTATCTACAATATCGGTAGAGTAATATTCCTACCGTTTGTTGTTCTTCTCCTTGCTATCATGGCTGCAAGCCAAGAGGCCGAAATTGCCAAAGAGCAAGTGAATGTTAATAAATTCAAGATTATTGTGGACAAGTTCCCCGTCTTTGTACTCGGCTTCCTCTTTGTTGTCATGCTCAATACCATGGGACTTTTTAGCAAACCTGAAATCCATCAGGCCAAGGTTTTCATGAACTGGGCCTTTCTCCTCGGTTTTGCAAGTATCGGCCTGACTACCAGGCTCGCCGACCTGAAAGCTGCCGGATTATCCGGTTTCGTTTTAGGGTTTCTTGTCGCAGGCACCAAAGCCGCTTTAGCTTTGCTGGTAGTTCTAACCTTCATGAATTAAAGAGGCAGTCCTTGCTAGGTCGAGTACTGGTAACAAAAAAAGATTACAGAAAGGAGGTTAATTTAGATGAGCGAAAAATCTAAAAAAGGACTGTCAAAGTCGCGAAAACAGGACTTGGTTGTAATCGTTTTGGGCGTAGCAATGGTTCTCCTGGCCGCCCTGCTCAAATAAACAACCTGTCTGAATCTTAAATTTATAATAACAGGGGTAGAATTTTCTACCCCTACTTTTTTTAAGGAGACTATTTTATGTTTAAAAAGATACTTCTTGCAACGAATGGCTCCAAGGCATCGAAAAAAGCAGAGGACTATGCCCTCTACCTTGTCAAGACCAGCGGCGCCCAACTGACTGTCGTACACGTCATGGACGACAAGTTATGCCACTACGGCTACGTTGACCAGCTGGTCCCAGGGACGACCAAAGAGCAATTTGTATCTTACGTCCTTTCAGAACGCGCATCCGCAGCCCAGCAGGCTATCTACGAATTTAATGAAAAGGCAAAAGAACAAAAAATCCTCTACGACCTGAAACTCAGACGGGGGGAACCCGCCAAGGAGATAGTAGCCGCGGCTGCAGAAGAGAAATGTGATCTCGTGATTGTCGGCGGCCGTCATCCTTCTGAACGAAAACTGTTCAAATCAACTTGTACGGCAGATAAAGTTGCAAGCCAGAGCCCTTGCAGCGTAACAGTTATCATCTAAGGAAACCGTCCTTCAAACTGCTTTGTTTTTAAAAGTCGCCCCTGACGAGTCACCTAGCTCAAGCGGGCTTATTATCGGCTCATCTCTAAAAGCCGAAAATGCATCTGAAAATACTTGGGCTTTTACATAGGGCGACAAAAAATTTTCCCAGTTTTCATCAGCCTTTTAGAAAAACCTCTGGTTTAAAATACCGCAAGTAGCACAAATAACCTATTCAATACAATTGACTTTGTGGCTCTTAGAGTCTGTGCCCCCTACTCAGAGGACAATTTTCCATAATTTCTTTTCAGCCCTGATTTCTAATCTGGTAGTCAAAATGGGGTTTGGCCACAGACTCCTGACGCTTTTGAGGTTGACCAAGGCTTTTTTTTGCTTATATTAATTGGCTCCACCACGCTCGAATCTGTTTACGAACCCCTCCCCTTTTGATATTTCATGTTTAAAGGATGATTATGGATCGTATACGCCTGTTTTCAATCATATTTACCGTCTTATTTTTGTTGGCCTCGGCAACACCTCGCTTAAATGCTGAGACCAAGGAGAAACCGGGATCGCAGAAAACCGTCTATTTTGGGGTAATCACACTCTATCATCCCCTGGTCATGTACAGAAATTATCAGCCTTTTATGGATTACCTTACAAAACATACCCCCTATCATTTCGAACTCAAAATAAGCCAGGACTACAAAAATATTATTACTTACCTGCGCGATGGCAGTGTGCAGGTGGCCATGCTCGCCGGCTTGACATACCTTGAGGCAAAAAAGGCTGCCGGAGTTATCCCACTTATGGCGACACTAAGGGAAGACAAAAGACCTCTATGTCAGGGCATTTTCATTACAAGGGCTGACAACAAAAAAATAAACACCATTGCAGACATTCGAGGTAAACGCTTTGCCTTTGCGTCCGAGCGCTCAACATCTGGAAACCTTGCCCCCCTCTATCACCTGTACGCCAGGGAGGGCATAAGGCTTACTGACCTCGGTTATTACAAAAACCTCAGATATCATGACTCGGTGGCAAGAGAGGTACTCAGGGGCAACTTTGATGCGGGAGTCGTACTTGACTCTGTTGCGATGAAATATAAGGACATGGGAATAAAATTTATCGGTCAAACAGATCCGTTACCTCGATTTTTAATCGTAGCGCGTAAAGGCACGGACCACGAAGTAATGCGATCTTTGAAGAAAGCGCTCCTTGAGCTTAACTACGACAACCCGGCAAATAAAGTGATAATGGACTCATGGGATGTGAATATAAGGTACGGTTTTGCCGAAGTAGCTGATTCCGACTACGAGCCGATCAGGAATATGATCTCATATCTCGCTAAAGAAGGGGTAAAGTTAGGGGTTAGAAAGTGAGATTTTTCTTGGGGGTTCAAAGCAAGTTCATCCTGGCAACATCTCTCATTATCTTTATCTTCGCAGGCCTTGGAGGCTATATAATAATCAAGCGGGAGGAAAAACTCTATACCCAGGACACAATTCATCAGGCAAGGATCATCGCGGAAATATCAGGAGTGATTTTCACCAATGCTCTGGTTTATAAGGAACTAGGGCTCGTGGAAGATATAAGCCTGACAGACTACCTAGATTATTATGTGTCAGACATAATGCACAAGGATCAACGCATAGTCTATGTGGTTGTTCTTGACCCTAAGGGCAGGGTACTGTCCCATAGCAACATAAAGGAGTACGGCAAAATATACACAGACCATATAACGAAACAGGCTCTTAAAGCAACAGACATAACAGTTCAAAAAACCACAGACAACAACGGAAACGAGATAGTCGATGTCGCTGCCCCCTTGAAAATAAGCACAAAACACTGGGGCGTGTGCCGGGTCGGTTTTTCCCTGCAAGAGGTCAAAGAGGGAATCAGGACACTAAGAAATGAAATTATCTCCATGATAGCCCTGATGCTGATGGGCTCTTTGGCCTTTATCGGCATCTTTGCTAAAACTTTTGCAACTCCACTTATAAAATTGGCAAAGACCATGGACCAAATTACCGAGAAAGGAGACCTGGATATCAAATGTCCTGAACCAACTCCCAGGCGAGATGAGATCGGCAGACTCCAGGCGAGCTTCTCCTGGATGGTTAAGAGGTTGCGTGAAGCAAACAAAGAAAAAATGAAGGCCTTTGACATGATGTGTCAGACTGAAAAGATGGCCACCGTGGGCAATCTCGCCGCAGGAGTTGCTCATGAGATAAACAACCCCCTTGGAGGGATAATCCTCTGCTTCAAAAATCTCACAGAAACCGACATGGATGAGAAGACAAAAAAGGAACATATAGAGGTAATCAACTCTGGCCTCATTAAAATCCAAAATACAGTTAGAGAACTCCTGGACTTTGCAAGAAAAACACCTATCACCATCGTCCCATCATCCATTAACTCTCTCCTCGAAGAAAGTCTCAACTTAGCGGACGCCCTGCTATCCAAGAAAGGCATAAACATCAAAAAAGAGCTTAGCCAAGATATTCCATTGCTCCCTGTAGACCCGAATAAGATTCAACAGGTATTCCTTAATATAATTATAAATGCCGCCCATGCCATGGGAGACAGAGGCACACTTTTTCTTTCCTCAAAGGTAGAAGACGAGATGTGCGTCATCTCAATAACTGATACGGGACCGGGAATGGACCCTGAAATATTGGCCCGAATATTCGACCCTTTTTTCACCACAAAAAAACCGGGAAAAGGGACAGGATTAGGTCTTGCCGTGTCTAAAGCAATTGTAGAACAGCACGGAGGGAGCATAGAGGTTATTTCTAAAAAAGGGGCCGGTGCAAAGTTTATCGTAAAACTGCCCATAAAGGGAAATGAAAAGACATGAAACGCAGAATACTGCTTATAGAAGATGAACTTTCAGTAAGACTTGGAGTAAACCACGCTCTCGCTGGTGCTGGTTATTCTGTAACCGCCTGCGAAGATGGAGACGAAGGCATCAAAACTTTGAGTCGGGAGCCCTTTGACCTGATTATAACTGACCTGAGGCTTCCTGGCCTAAGCGGCATGGAAGTCCTTACCCAAGCCAAAGAAATCCGCCCGGATGTTGGGGTAATAATTATTACCGCCTTTCCTGAGATAGAGACCGCTGTGTCTGCCATAAAGCAGGGAGCCTTTGACTACCTGAGCAAACCATTTACAAATGAAGGGCTTCTCATAGTAGTCGACAGATACTTTAACTATCGTGAACTCCAGCTCGAGAATGTCAGACTCAAGGAAACTATCAGGGAGAAGACCCAGTTTGAAAATTTTGTAGGCGAAAGCTCAGCGATGAAGGCGGTGTTTGATCTTATAGCCACTGTAGCCCCCACAGACGTACCAGTCCTCATCCAGGGCGAAAGCGGGACAGGAAAGGAACTCGTGGCCAATGCCGTCCACAACCTAAGCCCGAGAAAAGACAAGCCTTTCATAAAGATAAACTGTGCGGCCATCCCTGAAAATCTCCTTGAATCAGAGCTCTTCGGCCACGAAAAAGGTGCCTTTACCGGGGCAATTCAGGCGAGAAAGGGCAAGTTCGAGGTCGCAGACGGCGGTACCATCTTCTTTGACGAAATCGGAGACATGCCGTTCAGCCTGCAGGCAAAGCTCCTCAGGGTGCTTGAGGACCAGGAAATTACCAGGCTCGGTGGATATAAGAGTTTCAAGGTGGATGTCAGGACGATCTTTGCCACGGCCAAAGACCTAAAAGAGGCTATAACGGCAGGGACCTTCAGGAAGGATCTCTTTTACAGAATAAATGTAGTACCCATCCACTTGCCACCTTTAAGGGACAGGGGAGAGGATCTAACCGCACTAATAGATCATTTTTTAAAGGAATATTCCAGTAAATACGGCAAGCAAGGACTCGAAATTTCACCTGATGCCTACAAAAGTCTCCTTGCCTACGACTACCCCGGCAACGTTAGGGAACTCAAGAATGCAATAGAGAGGGCCGTGCTTCTATCAACAGGCAGCCGTATCCATGTCACCCACCTACCTTCAGTCATCAGGAAACTGGCCGAAGATCTTCCCTGTGTTTCAGAAGATCTGCCTCTTGAGGAAGGAGTCAAATGTTATGAAAGGCAGAGAATTCTCAAGGCCCTTGAACAGACCAGGGGCAAAAAGATTGAGGCCGCCCAAAGACTTGGCATAAGCAGAAAAGTCCTCTGGAAGAAACTCAAGGAGCTAAACATAGATATCTAACAGATACTACACGGACCTTACACTATTATGGCCATTCAGATCCCTGTGGGCCGACCAGCATGCAACGGGTGCATCTGTCAGGTATCCTGATTACGTCATTCTGGGTGAAGCGAAAAATCTCTACGTAACGAATGAAATTTTTTCCAGCCAAAACGACACTTATACACTCTTCAGACCGAAAATCTGGCAAAACTGTTATCGCCTAGAGTAAAACTCCTACCCCGTAGATTAAAAAATTTTGATCCGAAAGTTACTGTCAATGGCCCGCCTATTCTTGCAAATTGTATGTTACAAAAAAACATACAATTTGCAGTTAATCTCTCCTAGTCTTGCTACTCCTCCAAATCCTCTTTCATTTTTTGAAACTCCTCTTTTGAGATCTCACCTCTGGCATATCTCTTCTTTAAAATATCCATTGCATTTGCTTCTTTCTGGCTATTCTTCTTTACAAGAAAATAAACGATTAATGCAACTGCTACAAGGATAAAGATCATCATAACCGCTCCCCCAAAGGGATATCCTACCATATGCCCCCATCCATCCATGTAACCACGACCATTTTGTTCAGGATATGCCACGTTTGAAAAGAAATCATTCAATAAAAACAAGTTTGACACCATCTTACTCACCTCCTTAAATAAAATTTATTTTTCAACTTTCTCGTATGTTTACATCACCTGTTTTCAAATTTAAGAGATAAAGAAATAAGAATTTAGGCGTGACAGACCGTTCAACTTTCTGGTGCATCAAGACACCGTAACTCAGCTTTTGGTC
>NZ_JAGUQP010000025.1 GCF_018704065.1 Desulfovulcanus ferrireducens
CAATCTAGATCACTTAAATTTGCTTGATAACTCTATCTTATCTGCTCTTTTGGTTAAATTTAAACCGGACACTAGTGACTTTACATTTTGAGCAGTAGAATTGTGGAGATTGAAATGATATATTACCAAAGGTAGTAGAGACGGTTTTCTGAGCTTTTCTTTTAAATCTAGTTTTTTTACCGCATTCTGGACATTTATAGACTGAAAAGTGTGCATCCAACTTAGCCTGGATAATAGCAGATAACATCGCTGGATGACATTGATAAATGTTATTTTCTTTTAACTTTTGTATAACTTGAAACAGACTCATATTTGGAACATCAATCAGATGAAAAATTGTTTCGAATTGTTGGTCTATGCTACCGTAAAAAACTTCTTTTGCTTTGGTCATAGTAATATTTTGTATTAAAGCTTGAGCAACCATGTATTACCTCCTTAACGAAATAACAGAGATAATACATGAAAATTAAATAAATGTTAAATCTTTAACCACAATTTGTTCAAAGAAATCAATATGTTAAATATAAAAAATTAGATGAAAATTTTCGGTGCAGCTATCGGATGCACCCACATTTAACTATCTGTTCAGCCCTCTCCACCAGATACTGTAAATAATGCCAATCAATCTTGACGACAATCACCAGATCAATCACACCATAATCAATGCCTTGCATAATCGCCTATTATATAGGCCGCCTCTACATTTCCCAGTCGGGAATGAATTTCATCTATAATCTTATCAATACCAAAATACTTGCGCACAATAGTGTTTAATTCGGGAAATAAGGGATGCAAGGTGTTGGCTGAATATTTAATGGTGCGACCATTAACTTTCTTCTTCAGCAGTCCTGTTTTTGTTAAACGCTCCAGTTCAACGCGCACACCATTGGAGGACTCGCTAAACTCTGCTGCCAGTTCCCGCAAATAACTGCTTACATGAGGATTTAAAAAAAAATTTAGAAACAAGTTTTAGGCGTGTTTTCGATGTAATAAGAACATCTAACATAAATTCTGAATATTTTTTTTACTCAAAAACTGTCAAGATATTTTTGAACGTCCAACATGGCTTTGGCTTCTAATTTGACTGTCCAAATTTTCCTCCTCTAAAAAAAAACGGCCCTTACGGGCCGCTTAAAGTCATTCAACTGTTATCAGACTCTTTAACCTCTCGCATTTAACCGGACCTATGCCTTTGACCTGCATGATATCTTCTTTTATTCTAAAAGGATATTTCTCCCTGTATTTTATTATCCTCTCAGCGATCACCGGCCCTATACCCGGAAGGCTAATCAACTCCTCTACAGTGGCAGTGTTGATATTCACCGGTTCTCCAGCAAGGGCAAAAGACGGAGCAATGCACAAAGTCCAAACTAGAGCTACAACAAACAAAGCTTTTAGAAAACGAAACATAGGGAACCTCCTTCTGGCCCATGCCCCCCATCGTGGCAGGAGTGCATGAAACATCAAGTTCAAAGTTTATTTATATCAATACGTTGCGTATATTTTATTTACGCTAACGGAGTTATGCTCTGATTTTTTTACATAAGGTGATTCCTTATGTAAAAAAGAGGTTCCCAAACATTAACAAAAACAAGCTTCTAGAACAAGCTGGCAACGATCGAATAATCTTTAAACTGCCAATTCAAATACCTGCCGGTCTCTGTATTCTGCCTGCTTACCCTTGTTCCAAAGGTTAACCGGCCTGTAATAACCCACCACGCGAGTATACACTTCGGTATCCAGACCACATTTCGGGCAGGTAAAATGTTCGCCTTGCAAATAACCGTGTTCCTTACAAACAGAAAATGTCGGGGTAATGGATAAATAAGGTAGTTTAGTCTTGGATAATGCCTTGAGGATAAAGCTCCTTAAGGCACCTGTATCTGTTACAGCCTCACCCAGGAAGGTATGAAAAACAGTGCCGCCAGTATACAAAGGCTGAAGTTTATTCTGGTGTTCCAGAGCAAAAAATACGTCCCTGGTGATGTCCACAGGCAAAGTTGTGGAGTTGGTGTAATAGGGCACACCATTTCCAGAAGTATAGATAGTATTGTAAAGGGCCTTATCAATCTTGGCCAAGCGATAACTTGTTCCTTCCGCAGGGGTTGCTTCAAGATTATATAGATTTCCGGTTTCTTCCTGGAATTTTACAGTCAAGTTACGCAAATGTTCAAGAACCCTCTCCATCAGCCTCATGCCGGCCTCGGTTTCAATACCCTTGCCCAACAGATTCATGCAGGCTTCGTGTCCGCCTACCAAGCCAATAGTACTAAAATGACCTTTAAGGCCATTTTTTAAGTACCTTCTAGAAAAGGGGAAAAGACCTTTTTCCATGTTATCGCAAATGAGCTTGCGTTTAAATTCCAGAGAGTCCTTTGCCAGCTCTGCATATTCAGCGATTAAATCTAAAAAGTCCTCTTCACCCTGAGCCAAAAAAGCCAGCTTAGGCAGGTTCAAGGTGACTACGCCAATAGACCCGGTCAAATCACCCGCCCCAAACAGACCTCCGGTTCTTTTCCTCAGCTCCCTTAAATCCATCTGCAAACGGCAGCACATGGAACGCACATCTTCGGGATTTAAGTCTGAATTGATAAAATTCTGGAAATAAGGCACACCATATTTTGCTGTAAGCTTGAGCAGCAGTTCGCCGACCTCACTTTCCCAAGGGAAATCAGGCGTCACATTATAGGTGGGAATGGGGAAAGAAAAGATGCGCCCATGGTAATCACCTTCCAGCATGACCTCTAAAAAGGCCCTGTTAATCATTTCCATTTCCGGGACAAAATCCCCATAGGTCTCATTTTGCAGCTTCCCACCAATAATCACTGCTTCTTTGGCAATATGTTTAGGTGGAACCAGATCAAATGTTAAATTGGTGAACGGGCTCTGTCCCCCCCATCTGGAAGTGGTGTTCAGGTTAAAGACAAATTTCTGCATGGCCTGCTTAACCTGGTGGTAATCAAGGCCATCATAACGGACAAAGGGGGCGAGATAAGTATCCACATTATTAAAGGCCTGTGCGCCGGCCCATTCATTTTGCAGAGTGCCCAAAAAGTTGACCATCTGCCCCAAAGCAGAATCAAAATGTTTGGCCGGACCGGAAGAACACCGTCCTTCCAGGTTGAACCCTTCCAGGAGAAGGTCACGCAAACTCCATCCGGCACAGTAACCAGCCAGGCCAAAAGACAGGTCATGGATATGAAAATAACCATGTTCATGGGCCAAACGAATCTCTTCCGGATATTTTTCCAAGGCGTACCTGGCCTGCACAGATCCGGACAAATGCAGCATCAGCCCCTGAAAAGAGTGGGCCATGTTGGCATTCTCATTAACCCGCCAATCAGACTTGTTCATGTAGCTGTCAATGGTATCTTTGATATCTAAAAAGGCCTCTTTCTGGCTACGAATCTCCCGTCTCTTTTCCCGGTATAAAATATATTTTTTAGCAGCCTGATACAGCCTGGACTCCATGAGGACCAATTCCACCATATCCTGGACCTGCTCTTGCTCAGGTATGTCCAAATCTGCAAGCTTGTTTTCCACTTTCATGGCCAGTCTTTTGGCCAAAAGAGGATCTTTAATCCCGCTGGCCTTTAAGGCCTTGAAAATAGCCTGGGCGATCCTATCTACAGACCAGGTTTCCAGCCGGCCGTCTCTCTTTTTGATTTGTTTAGGCATAAATATATCTCCTTTCAGATAATTTTGAATGTTGAATTATTTTTTATTCTGTTGTCCAGTCTTTATTATGCTTGTTAAAATTTTCATAATACTCTCAATTTCATCAAACAGGAGCTTTACTTTCGGCTTATCAGGATCAATATAGCCACTATCTTTTAATAAGTTTAGCCAATAATGCGTCTCTCTTGCTTCTTTAGCTGAAATAGACATCTTCGCTAAAAAATCTTTTTTACTAAATCCTACCTGAGCTTCATTAACATTTGCACCAATTGATGTTCCGCATTCTAACAATTGTTTAGACATCACATATTCTCTTTTATCATCTACCAGAAAATTATATAATTCAATAACCATTGAAGCAAATTTATATGTCTTTTAAACTATTATATTATCTTTCACTTCTTTAATTAAACATCCAACATTAATCATTCAACATTAACGAACGTCTGCTCTACCAATTCAAATCCTTTGGGCAGGTAGGTTTGAACTTCATGCATATCATCTTCTGTTAAACTCGGTACCCTGGTACATCGAAAGATAAATCTGTTCGGCCATTTTTTAGCCATATCAAAGATGGCTTCCAGACATTTTTGTGCTTTTTGTGAGCTAACCTTATTTCCAGTCAGCTGGGGATATTTTCCCCAGGGGCCTTTGACATCCACGGCTACCATCCGGACCAAATCCTTTTCCAGGACCAGCTTGACCACATCTGGCCGCAGACCATTGGTATCAAGCTTAACCGGAAGATTAAATACCCTTAAGGTGGTCAGGACTTGTTCAAGCCCCGCCAAGATAGTTGGCTCCCCCCCACTAACCACTAATCCATCCAACCAGGTTTTGTCATGATCTATTCTTTCCAGAACCATCCCCCGGTCCAATTGGGGTAAACTTTGCGGTTCCCAGGCAAGCCTGGCATTATGGCATGTGGGGCAACGCAGATTGCATCCACCAAAAAACAATACCGCGGTCACCTTGCCCGGCCAGTCACATAAACTTAACGGTTCATATCCGCGCAATGCCACCCAGGGCGATACGCAGGAGTTATTCTTATCTGACATTCCGAAAATAAATTTAGGGTACCTTGGTTTAAAATTCAGAATCTTAAGTATTTTGAGGATAAAATAAATATTTCCCCTGCATCCTCGTGCAGAGAAAATCATGACAAGCTCCAGGCAGGTCTTCTGGCTCTTCCCGGTTTTCTGCCGACCTTCCCATCCTTTTTTAAAAAAAGAAGTTCAGAAGTTGAGAAGATTAGGAGATAGGTTTTTATAAACGAAAGTCCCATCTCCTTTTCCGTGTTCTTCAATCTTCCTAACTTCCCAACATCCTATCTGCCTAACTTCTCCTAAGCAGGAATGCAGGACAGTGGTCATGACCTGGAGAAAACCTTCACGGGAATTACAGCGGCGGGACCGCCCCGGACTCTCACCGGAGTTCCCTATTAAGGCCGCGCGGCCACCTGGAGTAAATCATGGCGGCAGAAATTATAATCCCACCAGAGGCAGGATACAAGAAAAAATAAAAAAATAAATAATTCGACTAATTAGAGGGCGAGACTTTTTAAATTAAACCCAAAATCCCTGGTCTGGCGTGACTAAAAACCCGGCTCCAGTCCTGGATTGACAAAGGCTGGTGCTGTTTCATCCGCTTGCACAAAAACCGGAGGGCAATCCCTCACTTCCACTTTTCTGCCCACAATCTTAAGCCTTCCCTGGGCCAGCCACTCAATAGCCTGAGGGTAAATCCGATGCTCCCAATTCAAGATACGCTGCCCGAGGCTCTGGCCATCATCGCTGACATAGGCCGGCACAACAGCCTGGATAATAATCGGACCATTATCCATTTTCTCGTCCACAAAATGCACTGTACACCCGGAAAAACGCACCCCATAATCAGCTGCCTGGGCCTGGACACGCACGCCTGGAAAACTGGGTAAAATTGCAGGATGTATATTTAAAATTTTATTGGGAAAGGCCTGAATGAACGCAGGAGTCAATATCCGCATAAATCCGGCCAGAATTACCGCTTCTGCACCTGCTTCCTTGATAACCCGGACCATGGCCTGATCAAAGTCCTCGCGGGAAGAAAAATTTTGATGCTCGATAACTTCCGTGCGCAAATTATGCTTTTTGGCTCTTGTTAGTCCGTAGGCATCGGGTTTATTGCTGATAACCACCTTGATTTCGGCATGAAGCACTTTCTGTTCTATTTTATCAATTATGGATTGCAGATTCGACCCGCTTCCTGAGATTAAAACAGCTATGGGTAAGGCCATTGATCCTCCTTTTTTGTTTGAGTGGTTAAGTTAATTTATTCTCTTAATAATACAAAACAACTAAACCACTCAACTACTTACCTACTCAACTATTCAACTATAGCTTTCACCAAGCCATCTATAGTAAATTCTTCTGGCTGAATATGGGCATCAAAACCATACTTCTGTAATGTTCTAGCCGTAATAGGACCTATGCAGGCCAATTTTATACCGTTTCCGCCTTCTGCGGCAGATACATAAGGTTTAAGTTTCTCAGCATCGAGGAGACTAAAGAAATTCTCAACAGTAGAAGAACTGGTAAAGGTAATATATTGAATTTTTCCTTCATTAATCTGCTCTAAGAGGACATCAGCGTTAGCGTCGCTTTCCTGGCTTAATACTGTTTCGTAAACAGGTAAAATATCTACCTCTGCCCCGGCACGTCTCAGGTTTTCCGGTAGGACCTCCCGTGCCTTCTTGGCCCTGGGAATGAGCACTTTTTTGCCCTTGATCCCCATTTTTAAAAGCCCTTCCACCACGGATTCCGCCACGTATTTATCAGGAATAAAGTCAGCAAAAATCCCCCTTTCTCTCAAAGCAGAAGCCGTGGCCGGCCCAATTGCTGCCACCTGCGTCAGCCCGAGAGCGCGGGCATCATAGCCCATGCTTCTCAGCTGTTGCCAGAAGAATTTGACCCCATTGACAGAGGTAAAAACAATCCATTGGTAAAAATCCAGATTTGTGATGGCCTCTCTTAAATGAGAGTAATCATCCAGAGGCTTGATCTTGATGGTTGGGAACTCATAACAGCATGCGCCAAGTGCTTCCAGCTTGCTTACCAAGACGCTGGCTTGTTCCCTGGCCCGAGTCACAACCACGCCTTTACCCAAAAGTGGCAGCTTTTCGAACCAATCCAGCTTATCTTTTAATTTAACCACTTCCCCGACCACCAAAAGAGATGGAGGTCTAAACCCCTTCGCTCTGGCCTGGTCAGCTATTTCAGCAATAGTGGACACCAGTGTTCTTTGGCGACAGGTTGTTCCCCAATGGATGAGGCTTGCCGGCATATCCGGACGCATGCCAGCCTGGATAAGGTTGGTACTAATATATTCCAGATTTTTCACGCCCATAAAAAAGACCAGGGTACTTGTTCCAGAGGCCAGGGCCTGCCAATTATGAGCGCTCTCGGGCTTGTCCGGGTCTTCGTGACCAGTGATAAACGATACTGAAGAGGCATACCTTCTATGGGTCAAGGGAATACCAGCATAAGCCGGCGCGGCCACAGCCGAAGTCACCCCCGGAACCACTTCAAAATCAAGACCTGCTTCGATAAGCTCCTCTGCCTCTTCCCCGCCCCGACCAAAAACATAGGGATCGCCGCCTTTGAGCCTGGCCACAACCAGCCCCTTTTTGGCCCTGTCCACCAACAAATCATTAATCTTGTCCTGGGGCAGGGTGTGATCTCCGCCTTTCTTGCCTACATAGATAATTTCTGCATCCTTGCGGCAAAACTTTAAAAACTCCTTATTAGCCAGATAGTCGTAAACAACAACGTCAGCCTTTTCCAAGATATTTTTGGCCTTTATGGTCAAAAGCCCAGGATCGCCAGGCCCTGCTCCCAATAAATAGACTTTAGACATCGCTTAATGTGCCTCCTATTTCAGTCCAGCAAGCCGCTCTCTTAATTTTTCTAGCTTTACTTTTTTTTCCTCAAATTCATTCAGTTTACGCTTTTCTTTGTCCACCACATGAGCTGGGGCCTTGTTCACAAATCCCTCGTTGGACAGTTTGCGGCTGACAAATTCCAGCTCCTTGTTGATTTTCTTTAGTTCCTTATCAAGCCTTGCAAGTTCACTTTCTATATCCACCAGGTCTTTGACCGGCACATAGAGCTCATGCCCCTTAACCACATTAGAAGCTGCACCAGGCGGCGGAGTCAAATCAGGTTCGGCCTGCATCGATTCCAAGCGGGCCAAATGCATAATTAAACTTTTTTGGCCAAGCAAAAAGTCTCTGTCCTCTCCTTCGACGCGTACATAAAGTTTAAGTTTCTGCGAAGGTCCAATACCAAGCTCCGAACGAATGTTTCGCACACTAACTACAACTTGTTGTAAAAACTCCATCCTCTCTACCACATCTGGCTGCAAACATTCCGGCCGACTCTCTGGAAATGGCTCCCGGGCCAAATTTGGATTTTCCTGTCCAGGGATATAGCTCCATACTTCCTGAGTAACAAAAGGAATAATGGGATGTAAAAGAACCAAAATTTCACTTAAAACCTGTTTCAAACAGCCCCTGGCCAGGGATTTGACTTCTTCGTCCTGACCATAGAGCTCTGGCTTGATCATCTCCAGGTACCAGTCACAAAACTCATGCCAGACAAATTGATATAGTACCCCGGCTGCATCGTTAAACCGGTAAGCTTCTAAAGCCTTGCGCACCTCCTCTTTCACTTCTTCAAGGCGATGCAAGATCCATTGGTGAGTCAAGCCACCGCTTTCACTAATTTTGGCCGGCTCAAACTCAATTTTTTCTTCCTCTGTTAAGTGCATCAGCGCAAATCTGGCTGCGTTCCAGATCTTATTGATAAAATGGCGGTAGCCCTCAATGCGCTCTTCGCTCATCTTGATGTCCCGGCCCATGGCAGCAAAGGCAGTCAGTGTAAATCTGAAGGCATCAGTGCCAAATTTATCCATCATGAGCAGCGGATCAATAACATTGCCCTTGGATTTACTCATTTTCTGGCCCTGGGCGTCGCGAACCAGAGCATGAATATAGACATGCCGAAACGGGACATCCTTCATAAAATGCAGGCCCATCATCATCATTCGAGCCACCCAGAAAAATAAGATATCAAATCCTGTGACCAGGACGGAGGTGGGATAAAACTTTTTAAGCTCCTCGGTCTGATCTGGCCAACCCAGGGTGGAAAATGGCCACAAGGCAGAGGAAAACCAGGTATCCAGCACATCTTCATCCTGACTTAATTTGTCACTCTTGCATTCCGGGCAAGCTGTTGGATCTTCTCTGGCCACAATCAAATGCCCGCAGTCTTCGCAGGTCCAGGCCGGAATCCGGTGTCCCCACCAGATCTGCCGGGAGATACACCAATCTCTAATATTATCCAACCATTCAAAATAAGTCTTGGTCCAGTGATCTGGAAAAATTTTGGTTCGGCTATCTACTACAGCCTGTCTGGCTTCCTTGGCCAGCGGACCAATTTTTACAAACCATTGCCTGGAAACATACGGTTCAATAACTGCTCTACAACGATAACAATGGCCCACACTATGTTGCAGATCTTCTTTTTTGACCAGAAAGCCCTGTTCCTCAAGCATCTGAACGACTTTTTTCCGGCACTCAAACCTGTCCAGACCAGCAAACTCAGGACCGGCCTGCTCATTCATCCTGCCTTCATCGTCAATAACCTGAATAACATCCAGATTATGCTTCTTGCCCAGTTCAAAGTCGTTCATGTCATGGGCAGGGGTAATCTTCAGGCAACCTGTGCCAAACTCTCTGTCCACATAACTATCAGCAATAATAGGGATTTTCCTCTGAACCAAAGGCAAGATAACTTCCTTACCAATTAAGTGACTATATCTTTCATCTTCGGGATGCACAGCCACACCAGTGTCGCCGAGCATGGTCTCCGGCCTGGTGGTAGCCACGATTACTTCTCCCTGGCCATCAGCCAAAGGATACTTAATATGGTAAAGTGCACCCAAAGCCTCTTCATGTTCAACTTCCAGATCTGCCAAAGCAGTATGACATCTGGGACACCAATTGATAATATAATCGCCCTGGTAAATTAAACCCTCTTCATAAAGACGGACAAAGACTTCGCGCACGGCCCTGGATAATCCTTCATCCATGGTAAAGCGCAGCCTTGACCAGTCCACAGAGGCACCAATACGCCGAATCTGATTTAAAATCTTATTTCCATACTCCTCTTTCCACTCCCACACACGTTCAATAAACTTTTCCCGTCCTAAGGACTGTCTGGTCTTACCCTCGGCGGCCAGGGCCCTTTCCACCACGTTCTGCGTGGCGATTCCAGCATGGTCGGTGCCTGGCACCCAAAGTACATCATAACCAAGCTGGCGGTGAAAACGGCACAATATATCCTGCAAAGTCAGGTTCAGGGCATGGCCCATGTGCAGGGTCCCGGTTACATTTGGCGGAGGAATAACTATGGCATAAGGCTTTTTAACCTTGTCAACATCCGGACTAAAACTCTTATTCTCTTCCCAAAACTCAAGCCACTTTTCTTCCACACCTTTTGGATCGTATCCTTTAGGCAATTCTTGTGCACCCATATCTATCTCCATGGAATAGTTAACTGGTGGAATGATTGATTAATTATTTATTTTGTTTACTTAAGCGATTGGTGGTTGAGAGTTAACCAGTCAAACAGTAAACTAATAAACCAATTTACAAACTATACAAATCCAATATTGCCCTGTCCATAAAAAATCAAGCCTGCTACAGGGCAAACGCATCTGATTTTTAAGAGAAAACCTCGCGCCAAGCCGCCAAGTCGCCAAGGAAAATAAAGGCTTTTGTTCGGCTTAAGGGCACAAGCCGAACAAAAGCTTCCCGGCCCTTTGGGCCGATGTTTGATGTGCACTAAGGATCTGTTAGATATATAAATTTTTGAATTCAGCCTAGGTTAATCCATTTATCCTGGCCTAAAAGGCCAGTAAGTCAGGTCTGTCAGCGTCTTGCTGACAGACCTGACGCTTTCGCTATTTCTACCCTTGGCGTCTTTGCGTCTTGGCGCGAGAATTTTTTGCGATTTAAGTGCGTTTGCCCTGAAACCAGATAAGCTACAGGTTTACAGGTTGAATGAATCACGGTTAATGGATAACGAATCTCCAATGAAACATAGAACAGAAAAACTTTTCATCCTCTGGGATGAATCCCATTTATGGGGGATTCTTCTCTGGCGCGCCTTAAACTTCTGGCGAGTGCCCATCCAGGTTGTAACCGCCTGCCAGATTCAAAGAGGAATTTTGGCTCAAGAAAATCCCCTGGCTCTTCTCGTCCCAGGCGGATGGGCCAGGCTAAAATCCCAAAACCTAGGAGTTGATGGAAGAAAAAATATCCGCAAATTTATTCAAAACGGAGGGAAATACCTGGGTTTTTGTGGAGGAGCAGGGTTGGCACTCAAATCAAGTGGCCCAGATCCAGCCAATAAAGGCAAAAGACGCGCTGTGCCCCTGCTTGATCTCTGTTCATGGGGCCGCAAACCAATGTCTAAGAGACTGCCGAATTTTAGCGGTCATATTTTGTGTCAGGTAGAATTAAAGAACAATAACCTTATTTCCCAAATGGCTTTGCCTGTCTGGTGGCCGTCACAATTTGCACCGAATGACGATCCCACGGTGCAAATCTTGGCCTCATATCTTGAACCGGAAAAAGATTTCTGGGTAACTGACCTCAATTTAAGTGCCCTTGAACCACAGGAACTTCGTAAATGGGAGAAAGTCTATAAAATCAGTTTAAATCCCGCCCTTATCCAGGGTGAACCATGCCTCATCCAAGGCAGATTCGGCCAAGGAGAGTATATTTTAAGCTATGCGCACCTTGAAACTCCTAACTCTCCGTCTGCCAACAAGCTTCTTTGGACCATTCTCTCCACCTGGCTGAAGAAAAAAGAAGATGGAAAGTTAAGAAGATGGGGAGATAAGAAGAAGGTAAAAGGTTGGGGCAATTATGTTCAACCAGCTCTCCCAGAGTGGGATGTGCAGAATCCAGCCATTGTCTGGGAAGACAAGGACCTTTTTGAGCTATGGAAAAGGGTAGAAAGCATAATTGACTTTGGCCAAAAGCATTTTCTTCTTTCCTGGCGCAGACCCTGGCTTCTTTCATGGCGTAGAGGTATCCCCGGTTCCCACATCAATTTTATTTACGCCATGCTTTCCTTTATCTTAAGCGTAAGACCTAAATCAAAAACGCTTGCTTTGTGGAAAAAAAATAAAGACCAGCTTACTTATCTAACAGATAAATTCTGCATACGCCTCAAACCTTATCTTCTGGCAGAAAGGTTGGCCCTAACCAGCAGCCCATCCTCACCTGAAACAAGCTCGAAAGCCGGTCTTCAACAAGACAAAATCGAACTCTTTGGCACCTTTCCTGGCTATGGCGGCCTTTATGGCCAGATTATAAATATTCTGGACCAGCTTATCTTGAGCAGCCTAAGGGAGTAGGTGAGTAGTTAAATAGTTGAGTGGTTGAGTAGGGAAGTGGTTAAGTAGGTGAGGCTTGCGGACCAGCAGGGCATCGAAGCCACCCCAAAATTTTCACGACGCACAAGCTGAATATCGATAAGCAAAATGTCCAGTTGTCCAAAGAGCCCGCAAACAAGCTATAGATGGGGCAAGTCTTTGTGCGCACCGCCAGAAAAGAACCCCCGAAATATTTATATTTGTTATGGATTGTAACCTTTCAGCTAAATTCTGGAGAGAATCTCTTTTAAAATCTGCCTGGCTCGCTGCTCATCCCCCAATACGCCGACCCGGATAGTTATTTCACAAGAATATTGGGTTAAGGCCTCTATGGTGATCCAAACATTGGTGTCGTCCAAATATCTGGACCTAAGTTGAGCAGCGTCCTTGCCTCTTTCGGCCTTTAGTATAGGCAGTCCCATCTTTTTCATGGCCGTGATACTGGCCTGATAGACTTTGTCCATGTCCTTATTCAAATGCTGAGTAAGCTTTCCTTTATACCAGATGGCCGCCCCGGCTCCGAGTCCACTTCCAACTACAAACAAGCAACTAAGCTGAGTCATCATTAAAAAAACACAGAAAAAACCTAAAATAAACTTTTTGAGCATAAGACAATCCTTTATTATTTTAAGTTTAATTCAAAGTTGTCAATAATTCCAAGTAGATATCAAATTTAACGGGCGCATCCGCTATTGAGTCTGTGGCCAAACCTCATTTTGACTGCTGATAGAAGGTCTTGGTTTCTGCAATGCATTACAAACGGCTTGGGTAACCCAATCTTGACGCAGCTTGCGGAAGAACAGAGCATCGGGATGAATGGACTAAATATTTTGCGATACTGACCATAACTATCGACAGTTTAAATTGAACGATTTTTTTGCAGTTCAAACTTTGAGATTGCTTCGCTACACTTTGTTCCACTCGCAATGACAGGGGCGAGATTGTCATTGCGAGGGCAGCGAAGCTGTCCGTGGCAATCTCTCACCCATTCACTGAAAATCGCTCAACTTAGGTATAATTAAAAGAATATTTCTTTACCCAAAATATCCCTTTATGCTCTGTCCGCGAGCAAGTTTTGAGAACAGGTCCAAGTCTTTGTACCAGCATGAAAGAAACCAAGACTAGAATAAACCATGAAAATTAAGTTGATAAAAAAGTACGGCCACAGGCTCTATTTGCACTGATTCTTCCATATCCACTCTACTCCGTCTGGATTGGCCAAGCTTCTAAAGTCTCAAAAGTATTTTCATATCATCCATCTCTACCCTATTCACCTTACTCTCCCCACTCAACCACTCAACTACTCAACTAAATTATTGCTTAATTTCTCGTTATTCTAAGGGAGCGTAAAACCGACCAACTAAATAATCTCAGAGCGGCTGCACGAGATTCTTCGCTTCGCTCAGAATGACGTGATCAGAACACCAACTAACAGATGCATTCGGTTTTAGCCTTTATTTTCCCTGATAAATAGCTAATCAAATCTTCCTTTAAGCGAGTAATTAGGTCAGTCTGAGGCAAAAGTTCGATCAAACTATGCACATAGCCTTTAGCCAGTACCTCCCGGCACGTAAAGGCAAAGTTTAAATCAAACACCCAGGAGAGAAGAAGAAGCTTAAAATCATTAATATAGACCATATCCGTGTAATTGGCCAATCTTCCTTGCTGGACCTGCTCTAATACCTTTACACTAAAGGCCTCTGGTTCATCTCTCAACCCCAAGGTGACCACCCTGTTTTCTTTCCCCCCCGGCTGAACATAGGAAAGTACAACCGGGAAAATATCTAGTTTGTCTGCATCCCGGACTATCTGTGAGATCGTCAATAGGTTAGGCGGCAATTTTAGCGGAAGACTTAGGCGGTTGTGCAAAAGCACTGCAATGAGGACATTGCGTGCTTCTTTAAAAGACAAGTTATTTAAGATTTCTTCTCTTTTTAGGATCTCATTACCGAGGCGGGCATGATCAACGGACAATTTGTCGTTAAAGGTCTTGAATCGGGAGTACTGCTCAAACCGACCTATATCGTGAAACAGGGCAGCCAAACTAGTCAAAAAATAAAGTCTGGAATTTAAGCCCTCATCATGTGCAATAGCCTGAGCATTTTTAAGCACCCTATATGAGTGCTCTTCTTTTAAGCGGATATTTTCCTGATCCTGTTCATTTTTACTGTAAAACTTATGCACATACTCCTTAAACCACAGCTTATATTTAGCAAACTCCATCACTATCTCTTTTGAGTCTGTAGCCAAACCCTATTTTATAAGCGCTGATTGAAAGTCTTGGTTTCTCAAATGCATTACAAATGGCTTAGGTAACCCATCTTAGAGAAGCTTGCGGAAGAACAGAGCATAGGGGTGAAAACTAAATATTTTGCGAGATTGACCATAACTATCGACAGTTTAAATTGAGTGATTTTTTTGCAGTTCAAACTTTGAGATTGCTTCGCTGCCCTCGCAATGACAGGGGCGAGTTCGTCATTGCGAGGGCAGCGAAGCTGTCCGTGGCAATCTCACCCATTGACTGAAAATCGCTCAACTTAGGTATAATTAAAAGAATATTTGGTTACCCCAAATATCCCATTATGCTCTGTCCGCAAGCAAGTTTTGAGAACAGGTCCAAGTCTTTGTACCAACATGATAGAAACCAGGAGTGAAAAATAATCATGAAAACTTGCCATCTTAAGTATGCTGCTTCTCCGTTTCCCCATGTCAGCGCTCCAAATACCACTTCTTGCGCTCAAATTCCTCCTCAGTTATCTCACCTTTGGCCAGCCTTTTGCGCAAAATATCCACAGCTTCCTGAGTCCTTTTGCGCTCTTCCTCAGCCTCGCGCTCCATTTCTTTATCCCTGAGAGGGCCTCCGGGACCAAATAAAAAACGCAAAAAGCCCATTATAAGGGCAAGAATTACCCCAATAAAGACAAATTTTGACAGAGTTAATAACCACCCTCCGGTAAACCCCTCTCCAAATGGCCAGTACTGCCAGGGGTCTGCTTGGGTACAAATAAAATCCAGGTTAAACATCTGCATTTTTAAAGTTAGGGTTATCCTTGAAAATAATCATAAAATACAGGATGAATCAGAATAGTTAGCTTGTTTTCTTCCTGCACTTTGATTACCTTTTCCGGCATAAGCCCCACATCCAAGGCCAACTCCTCAATCCGTTTCTTCTCCATTTCAAATTTACTATCTTCTTTCTCAAAAGTAGCTACCTCTACCCAACCATCCATTTTTACCTCCCGGGGTTTTACGTTAAATATTTCACACGGACTCCGCGCAAAATTTAGAGTTTAATAACTTAACCTGTAGTTGAGTTTAATAATTAAAACGAGTTCTCAAACTCAACCAGTTAGCAATTACATCACTTTTCCATAGGCCATGGCGTACAGGTTCGACAAGGGGCAAAACCAGCATAAAATGCCTCTTTTAAACTAGAAAATAAAATCTTATTTTTGGAAGAAACTCTCTGACCAAAATCACAGCTCAGTCTATGAAAGCGCTTAGACCTTTTATTGCCGAGATATGCTTTCCTGGCCGCATCCATAGTCAAAATCCTGGCCCAAAATCCTTGTCTGGCATCCATGGCTCGCCTTTGCGCAGCCAAAAGGTGAGGAAATTTGTGCTCATTCTGACCTTTGTAAAAAAAACAAAAAGCCAGCCCCTTCTCAACCAGCAAATAATTTAAACTTTCCTTGGTAGGCAAGTAAACATGGGCCAGAATTCGCCCATATCTGTCAACAGAAATTTCCTCGGTTTTAATTATCAGTGTCTGCCCTTGAACCAAACGGAGCAACTCTCTTTTAGCTTCACGAGCAAAGTATTGGCTAGGTGCACCACCATGCCCGATTTCCGGAGCATCAATTCCTTGAAGACGTACCTTCTCTCCACTCTCTAGAATCAGAGTATCACCATCCAGAACCCGTTTAACTCTGACCTGCCAGTCAACAGCATGGACCGAAAAAGCAGAAAGCAAGAAGGCAACAAGAAGACAGCCCAGAAAAATACACCTGAAAATTCGGCTCTGTCCTGTCGACATGAATAACTTCCTGACTCAACTCTGACTTGTTCAACTCATTGACATTACATCATTTTTGAAGAACACATTTTCTGAAATGCATTACAAATGGGTTGGGTAACATATCTTGGCGAAGCTTGAGGAAAAACAGAGCATCGGTGTGACAAAGACAGATACCTGGTGCTACTTGCCATAACTATCTATAATTTAAATTGAGCGATTTTTTTGTAGTTCAAACTTTGAGATTGCTTCGCTGCCCTCGCAATGACAGGAGCGAGTTCGTCATTGCGAGGGCAGCGAAGCTGGGCTGGCTTGCCAGTATTCAACCGGAGTAGATGTGTCCAAGTCCTTGTTAGCACCCCCAGAAAATGCGTTCGTAAATTAACTCCGAAAGTTGAGTGAAAGGAAAAGGCCTCAAGGCGTAAGTTTTTTTAACCCTTAGCCCTGTCAAAAACCTTTTAACCTTCCACTCAACTACTCAACCAATCGAACCAATAACCAAATCAGCTTTCATAGTAAGATTTTAAACAAGCACTACGCACAGGATGTCTTAGTTTACGCAAGGCCTTGGCCTCAATTTGCCTGATTCTTTCCCTGGTTACATTGAATAGTTTACCCACCTCTTCCAGAGTATGGTCGGATTTTTCACCTAGGCCAAAGCGCTTCCTGAGCACCTGTTCTTCTCTTGGGGTAAGCTCAGAAAGTACCTTATCAATGAGCTCAGAAAGTTTAGTATTGACCACTTCTTCGGCCGGAGCCACGGCCTTTTTATCTTCAATAAAATCGCCCAGGCTACTATCCTCCTCATCCCCAATAGGAGTCTCGAGGGATATAGGTTCTTTGGCTATTTTCAGCACCTTTTTCACCTTTTCCAGAGGATAGTCCATCCTCTCGGCAATCTCCTCAGGGGTCGGATCCCGGCCTAACTCCTGAACTAAGTACCTGGAAGTACGAACCAGTTTGTTTATGGTCTCGATCATATGTACAGGAATACGGATAGTCCGGGCCTGGTCGGCAATGGCCCTGGTAATTGCCTGTCTGATCCACCAAGTGGCATAGGTTGAAAACTTGTAACCGCGCTGATACTCAAATTTATCCACTGCCTTCATCAGACCAATATTACCTTCCTGGATCAAATCCAAAAATTGCAGTCCCCTGTTAGTATATTTCTTAGCAATACTTACCACCAGACGTAAATTTGCTCGAATAAGTTCCTGTTTGGCCTTCAATGCATCACTATTGCCCTTCTTGATTCTCCACAGCACTTCTTCCAGGTCATTCACATTGTGCATACACTTTTCTTCTAAGCGCTGGAGGATTTCCATTTTACCATAAATCATTTCCTTGAAGGAAAAAAGCTCCTCCACGGTCATATTCAATTCATCAGCCACAGCAACAGGGTTGATCTCCCGCCTTTCCAACTTCTGGAATAAATCAAAAATCTCATCCTGACTCTTGCCTAGAGAAAGAATATACGCACTAACATCACGCTGACAATTATGCATCTGTCGTACATAATCTTCCACATTCTCAATAAGCCTATCGATCAGGGTCTTTTCCAGCTTGATACTCCGCAACCGCTGAACGATTTCGTCCTTATACTCTAAAATTCTTTTCTGAACACCATAGACGCGGCGATCAAGACGAGCGCATTCATCTAGTTTAGTATAGATATTCTTTTTCTTCTTGTAGATGGCCTTTACTTCTTCTAACAACCTGATGACCCTCTGCTTTTGATTCATCTCTTCTTCAGTAGGATCATCCTCTTCAATAGTCTTAACTACGTCTTTAAGCTTAATCTTATCTTTCTTTAAATCCTCACCCACTTTTATCAATTCTTCTACTACCACTGGAACTTCTACCAAAGCATAAAGTACTTCCAACTCACCGGCTTCAATTTTTTTAGCAATAAATACTTCTCCATCGCGGTCCAAAAGACCAACCGCGCCCATCTCACGCAGGTACATTCGTACAGGATCACTACTCCTTGTAGTGGTATCCAAGACGTCTTCCGTTTCACTTATATCAACTGGCCCCTCAGCAATATCGCTGGTATCTTCCGGTACTACCGATATGGGCTTGCCAGCCTTGGCATCAACAATAGTTATATCCAATTGGTCAAAGATAGTGATAATCTCTTCTATCTGTTCAGGACTATTCACCTCTGCCGGCAAAGCCTTGTTTAACTCATCAAAGGTCAAAAATCCCTTTTTCTTACCTTCAGCTATAAGCGCTTTAATTTGTTGTACATCTTTTATACTACTCATTTGCCCCCTCTCCTATGCGGGTGTATTTTGATACGGCTTGGTTAAACAAAATTACACACATTACCTCTCACAAATTACGAGTGGATTTCCCCTCGCAAAAGAGTTAAAATCCGGCGGATCTCTTGCTGATCACCATTTTTTTGGGCCCGCTCCAGAGCTAGTGTAAGGTTTTTTTTAGTGAGTCTTTTATTTTCCCTGCTTAAAAAATCCAAATACTCTTGCAGTATAACCTCTTTGCTTTCAGCTAGGAGATCTTGCTGCATTTTGCTGTGTACAAAAAAAGTTTTTTGCTCCTCATCAAGCTGGGACAATATCTGATCGGTATCATAGCGAACCAATTTTTCCCACAAATCTCTGGCCCAGTCTGATTTAAAATAATGTGGCATATTCTTTTCATCTAAAATGGGGACATACTCAGGAAAACAAATAGCAAAAGTCAAAATCTCTTTATCTCTTGAGTTTCGCCCCACCTTTAACTTCTGGCCTACACCCGATGTTTGTGCCTTGTGCTTGTTACCTTGCACCTCCGGTATACTTTGGCGCAGTTCCGTCTCCGAGAGCTTCAAGCTCTGGGCAATCTTGGGAATATAATAGGCTCGCCATGAAATATCTCTTAAGTTCAAAAGAAAATCTCTGGCCCAGGCCAGAATTTCTTTGGGAGACTTGTGCAAACTAATCATTGTTAAGCAAAAATCAAGACCATCGCGAGCTTTACCTAGCAATTCATCAAGACTTTTTGGACCATACTTTGTGAGCAAACTATCCGCATCCTCGCCCGCCGGGAACTGGACCACCTTACATCTTAGGCCCTGACTTAAAACCATTTGCGCACTACGCAAGGCTGCCTGGGCTCCGGCCTGATCACCATCAAACAAGAGCACAACGCTCCCGGTCAATCCTCCCAGCCTTTTGACCTGCGTCTCAGTGAGTGCAGTGCCCAAGACTGCACAGGAATTGGTAAACCCATATTGATGAAGGACTATAACATCCATATAGCCTTCGGTAAGCAATACCTCTTGCTTCTGACTAATAGACCGTCTGGCTTGATATAACCCGTATAAATGCTCACCTTTCTTATAGATGAGGGTTTCACTACTGTTTAAATATTTCGGGTCTCCTTCCCGAATAACCCGCCCTCCAAAGGCCACTACCTGCCCGGAGAGATTAAATATGGGGAAAATTAGACGACCACGGAAGCGGTCATAGATACGCCCTTGATTATTTTGGCTCAAAAGTCCGGCATCCACGCCTTGCTCCGGGGTATAGCCAAGAGATTTAAGATGATTTTCAAGGCCATGCCAGTCATCAGGGCTGAATCCAAGACCGAACTTTTGAATCATATCCTGGCTGACTTGCCGCTCGACCAAGTAATCTCTGGCCATTTTCCCCTTTTTAGACCATAAATTATCTTTAAAATAAGTATAGGCCAGGGAGTTAAGCTCCAGACAAAGCCTTCTTTTTGTTTTATCTTTTTGCTTATATGGGGTCCGGCTCTCCTCAAGCCTTATTCCGGCTTCCTGTGCCAGCTCAATAACCGCTTCCTTAAACTCCAGTCCGTTTATTTTCTGATAAAAATGGATGACATCCCCGGCAGCCTGGCAACCGAAACAATAAAAAAAACCTTCATCAGGGTTTACAGTAAAGGACGGCTTGGTCTCTTGATGAAAAGGGCACGGGCCCACCCACCTGCTTCCGGCTGGCCGCAAATTGACATAACGCCCAATTAATTCAACAATCTCAAGCTGCTGCTTAATTTCAGCTATGACCTGGTCATCAATCATTTTTTGTTCAATGTTCAAAGTTCAAGGTTCTACGTTTAAGGGTTTTGTTTTGTTGATAAAGAGCCTGTGGCCAAACCCTATTTTAACCGCTGAATGAAAGTCTTGGTTTCTGAAATGCATTACAAACGGCTTGGGTAACCCAATCTTAATGAAGCTTGCGGAAAAACAGAGCATCGGGATGAATGGGGCTAAATACTTTGCGATGTTCACCATCACTATCGATAATAAAAGAATAGTTGTTTACACAAAATATCCCATTATGCTCTGTCCGCAAGCAAGTTTTAGATGGGTCCAAGTCTTTGTACCAGCATGAAAGAAACCAAGACTAGAATAAAACATGGAAATTAAGTTGATAAAAAGTTTGGCTACAAGCTCTAAAGGTAATTTAGTAGCAATAAACACATTAACCTTGATTGCCAGACGCTTATGCTATCACTCCTGAAATAAGCTAACATTGAACGTTGAACCTTGAACGCTTCACACCAACTCTACCAATGTTACCCCTTCGCCACCCTGGTCGGCAGGAGCGAAGGTTACTTTTTTTACCCCGGAAATCCCACGCAAATAATCCTGCACTGCCTTCTTTAAAGCTCCTGTCCCCTTGCCGTGGATAATTTCTAACTCTTTGCGCCCGGATAATATGGCTTGATCCAGAAACTTTCCCAATTCAATCAAGGCATCTTCTACTCTTTTCCCCCGTAGATCCAATTTAATAGGCAGATAAGAGGTTGTTTTTTTAAACTTAAAGCCCACTCCTTGCTGCTTGTCACCAACCCGTTCCTCTATAGGCCCAAGATCATCAAGTTTAACCCATAAGGCAATCCCGCCCAGATCAATTTTTATCTGCTCTTTTTTGCTGTCTTTAGCATCCACCCGTCCTTTTTTGCCCCAGGGCAGGTAGATATAATTCTGGCCTACCTCAACATCTTCCCAGGAAAACTTCTTGGTTTCCCGCTCTTCCCTCCTTGGCGCAAGTCTTTCCCGCAACTTGGCCATCTCTTTCAGGGCCTTTTTGCGGCTAATCTTCTGTTCCTTCCACTGCCTGATAATCTCTTGCGCAGCTTGCTTTAATTCTAAACTCAACCTCTCTTTTTCCTGCTCAATCCGCTTTAATGCCCTGGCATATTTCTCTTCCAGTTCCTGCTGCCTCTTTTTTAATTTTTCAATTTCCTTTTCCTTGCTCACTGCCAATTCGTTAAGGCGATCAAAAATCTGGCCCTGATCCCCTCCGGCAACAAGCAGGTATTCTTCTGCCCGGGTTAAAATTTCTTCGGCCAAGCCATACTCGCGTGCCACTTGCAGGGCCTGGCTAGCGCCCACCTGATCATAAGCCAGCTTAAAAAGAGGTTTGTTGGTCTCTGGGTCAAATAGAACCGATGCAACCCTGACCCCCTCTCTGGTCAGACCATACATTTTTAAAGCCGGAAAATGTGTGGCCAGGGCCACCCAGGCCTTTTTTTCTAGTAGACCGTCAACAACTGCCTGAGCCAGAGCAGCACCCTGCGTCGGATCTGTGCCCACGCCAAACTCATCTAAAATTACCAGGCTCCTGTCATCCACGTGGGGATAAAATCGGGCAAAGTGCTCGATTTGAGCTGTAAAAGTACTTAGATTGGTCTCCAAGCTTTGCTCATCACCTATAAGAACAAAAATCTTCTCCCAATAAGGAATGAGACTCCCCTCTTTTAAAGGCACAGGAAGTCCAGACTTAACCATGAGGGCAATAAGCCCCAAGGTTTTAAGACATACGGTTTTCCCGCCTGAATTGCCTCCGGTGATAATCAGTGCCTTCTGGTCAGGATTTAATTTAAGATCTACAGGCACAACACGTTGTCCGCGCAGAGCTAAAAGAGGATGTCTGGCCTGGTTCAAGGACAATAAACCATCACTATTCATCTCTTGAGCCAGACCTGAAATTTTATCTGCCAACTTGCATTTTGCCAGAAGCACATCCAGCTCGACCAACCAGGCATATAAAGTTGAAAGCTGTTCTTGCTCCTGCCGGACAAGACCAGACAAATAAGCAAAAACCTGCTCTTCTTCTTTTTTCTCTTCTTGTTTTAGGCTTTGCAGACGATTATTTAGCTCGACCAAAAACAGAGGCTCAAAATAGCAAGTTTCGCCGGTCTGAGAATAATCGTGGATGATCCCCTCAAGCCGTCCCTTGAAGTTGCTCTTTAAAGCTAGGACATAGCGATCTGAAGAAATAGTTAAAAACTCGTCTTGAAGAAAATGAAGAAGGTCGCTATCTTGCAGATAACGCCCCACTTTTTTGGTACACTGCTCGTGAATGGAACGGATTTCTTGACGCACGGACAAAAGCCCTGGCGAACTCTCATCACGCAAATTACCATCCTGGCCAAGACAACGGCGCAAACCAGACCAAAGTTTCTGCGGCCAGGAAATTTTTTCACCTAATTTATACAAATCAGGATATATTTTGGAATTAAGCCCGGAAAAACGTTGCCATGCTTTGTGACCCGCCCTTAGAGTTTCCAAAACGGCCCACAAGCCTTCCCAGGCTAGAATGGCTTCAGGTCTTTTCAAATAATCAAAAATTGAGTCCAGGTCCGGAAAAAAATCCAACTCAAACCTGGCTTCTTTCTGCCATTTGATAGCCTGGCCCAAAAGCCTGCTTTGCCTATTTATGTCCTGGATATCATGAAGCGGAGCAAGTTGCAGGCACTTTTCCTGTCCCGGGACAGAAACAGCTTCCTGACTCAAATGCTGGAGGACTTTGTTTAACTCCAGCATGTTTATTGTCCTGGATTCCATATTTAAGGAGAGTAATTTTACGAAAGTTTTTCACGGACCATTTGACTGAGCTCTTTACCGTCAACACGGCCGGCATATTTGCTCATGATAGTCCGCATTACTTGGCCCATATGCTGCATCCCTTGGGCATCAAGCTCTTTTATGGTTTCATCAACAATCGAGGACAACTCTTGAAGAGTTAAGGGCGTAGGTAGATAGTGTTGAAGAATCTCCAACTCTTTCTTTTCTTTTTCTGTTAAATCTGCACGACCAGCTTTTTGAAATTGGACAATGGCATCCTGACGCTGCTTGGCCTCCTTACTCAGAAGAGCATGGACCTCTTCGTCTTTTAACTCTCTGCCCAATTCCACCTGCTTATTCTTAATGGCTGCCTTGACCATACGCAAGACAGCCACTTTAATCTCATCTTTGGCCTTATAAGCAGCCACAAAGTCTTGATCTAACTTTTTAACCAGTTTCATTTAAAGAAGATTCATTTTACGTAATTTTTTCATCAATCTTTTTCTGGCAGCAGCCTCTTTCTTTTTTCTCTGCACACTAGGCTTTTCATAGTGCTGCCTCTTTTTTAGTTCAGAGAGAATGCCAGCCTTCTCGACTTGTTTTTTAAACTTACGCAAGGCCAGATCAAAATTATCATTCTCCCCTAAGACAACTCCTGGCACAAACCTCACCTCCTTAAAGAGAATATAAACAATCGCCAAAGAAGCAAATTATTATCTATAGCCTCTTTTTCTTTTTTTGGCAAGAAAAAAAAGAGGGCCCTAGGGCTCCTCTTTCTTTTTTCTAATTACCTTCAAACTCCCGTCGTCTATTTTGTTATTGACTTTTTCGCTTCTCTGCCAGGGTTTCACACAAAGATTTAAAGAAAACTACTCCCAAGCCACTGCCAATAACCAAGATTACAGCGTAAAGAACTCCAAAAAAAATAGCGTGATCAGGCCTCCACCATGGAAGATCCTGGGGAAGCATACTGTGAACAGTTTCGCCATGCAACATTTTGGGCCTCCTAAAAAATTTTTATTTTACCGCCTCCTTGAGAAGCTTACCGGGCCTAAATTTAACAACTTTACACGCAGGTATCTTAATCTCTTCACCTGTGCGAGGGTTGCGTCCAGTCCGCTCTTTTCTCTCCTCTACAACAAAAGTTCCAAAACCCGTCAGGGTCAACTTTCCTTCTTTAACCAACGTCTCCTCAACAGCGCCTAAAAATGCATTCAACGCCTTTTCGGAATCAGCTTTGGTCAACCCTGTTTTCTCCGCAATCTTAGAAACTAATTCAGCTTTTGTCATTACAGTCTTCCTCCTTAATTTGTCCATTTGGCCAAGTAAATTCTCGAAGCCAAATTTTATAAAAGTTTACCCCAATTTAAAATATATCTACAAATTATGCCCCCCAGGTAAACTAATGAACTTGTGCTTTATCAATTTTTACAGGCAAACAATAGGCAGAAACAAAATTTCTGGGCTTTAGTCAAGACTATTTATAAAAATTAATGCTTAAAAATTAAAAAATAACCTGGGCCAAACTTCTAATTTGCTCTGGGGAAAGGTCCTCGGGTCGAAATCTAGGACTTATCTCATGCTCTTCAAACCAAAATTTTATCCTTTCATTCCAATATGTTCTCAATATCCGACCAAGCTGCTTACGTCTAAATTGAAAGAGTAACTTGACTGTCCGTGACAGTTTTTGGGCCTGGACTCTACCCATAACCTCTTTTTTGGGCTCAAAGCTAAGAACAGCCGAATCCACCTTGGGTCTGGGGAAAAATACATTAGGGCCAACAAAAAATAAAATTTGCGGGCGGACAAAATTTTGTACCCACACAGACAATGCTCCATAAGTCTTATTTTTTGGCCTGGCCACAAGTCTTAAGCCCACTTCCTTCTGAACCATAAATACGGCCCGCTTAAATGTAGGCAGCTGGCTAAAAAGGTCCCACATTATCGGCGAAGCAACATTATAAGGCAGGTTGCCAATAATTTTGAGTTGCCTTACTTTTTTAAGTTTGGCCCAATAAAATAAAAGAGCATCTCCATTTATTAGGTCTAGGTCTGGCCACTTCTTTTTCAGTTCTGAAGCCAATTGCCAATCTTTCTCTAAAGCAATGAACTCC
Source organism: Desulfovulcanus ferrireducens (assembly GCF_018704065.1). NCBI lineage: Bacteria > Pseudomonadati > Thermodesulfobacteriota > Desulfovibrionia > Desulfovibrionales > Desulfonauticaceae > Desulfovulcanus > Desulfovulcanus ferrireducens. The sequence goes on from NZ_JAGUQP010000025.1 coordinate 25,115, forward strand.
TCTACCTGACCATGAATAAGCTGAGTCAGGGCTCCCTGGCCCGGACCAATTTCCAGCACAGTATCTTCAGGGCGCAGTGCCAATTGGTGAACTATTTTTCGGGCAGTATTCTTATCTACTAAAAAATTTTGGCCCAAGCTCTTTTTCGGTCTGCACCTGGTCATATTCTCTTTAACCTTTTAAGGCGCCTTCTCTCTGCACGTCGGTCATGATACATTCTGATAAAGCGCAAAGACATAAAATAGGTGACCAGGCTTGCTGGAATTCCCACAACCACCCCTCCAACCATCATAACCACCACTAGGTCCCAGCCCAGTTTGAGCATATCCGCCAGAGCCAGTTGATTTGGGTCATAGCATACATCACTTATGGGCACGAGAAACTTACCGACTACATACAGACCATAATAAAAAAAAGGGACATTCACCGGATTGGACACCCAGGTCCCCAGGGCAGCCGCTATTTTATTACACTTGAAAACAAAGGCCAGGCTTAGAGCCACTACGGTCTGAAAAGGTATAACAGGTAAACAACCTACAAAAACGCCCACGGCTAAGCCTAAAGCAGTTGAATGGGGTGGGGCCTTGATCCTAACAATTTTTAAATACCAGTACCTGAGATATCTTTTTAATTTTACCCACAAACGATTCAACTTCGATCCTCGTGTAGACAGTGTAGATAAAATGTAAATCAGAAAAAATCCAACTCAAAACAGTCAATGACATTTAGGACAGACAAAGTTAAACATTTCATACACAAGCAAGTTTGGCAAAGTCCGACGGCCTCCGGGATTTGTTCTACTTCTTCTCATTATCCTGTGGCATGGTAAAGGTCCTCTGAGCTAAATCTCGATCGAGCATAAACAACCCACCGCTGGCTTGGCCAATGAGTTTGATCTTATTCACCACCTCACCCACGCTATCTTCTTCCTCTACCTGTTCACTAACAAACCACTGTAAAAAATTATTGGTAGCATGATCTTTCTCTTCAATAGCTAAATTGACCAAATCATTAATCAAACCAGTAACTTTCTGCTCATGAGCCAGAGCTGCTTCAAAGGCAGCCAAAGGGGATTCCCACTCTGTCGGCGGGGCCGCAATAGCCTGAAGGACCACTTTCCCACCCCGTTCATAGACATAATTATAGAATTTCATGGCATGGAACAGCTCTTCCTGGGCCTGGGCCTTCATCCATGATGCAAATCCGCTCAAATTAAGGTTTTGAAAGTAGGCTGACATGGAAAGATAGAGATAGCTAGAGTACAATTCAGCATTGACTTGTTCGTTCAAAGCCTTTTCCATGGTTTTGGACAGCATTTCATTCTCCTCCTTTTTATAGGTAAAAACCTAAATCCGTGAAACATATGATCTAAAAAATAAGATAGCCTGTAGCCAAAAACCATTTTGACTACCAGATTAAAAATCCTTGTTTTCTGAATGCATTGCAAAGGACTGGGAAACCCATCTTGAGCTTAGCTTGCGGATAAGCAGAACATCGGGATGACAAAGCTAAATATATGGGACTGTTTACCATAACTATCGACAATAAAAAGAATATCCATTTACCCTAAATGCCCCATGATGCTCTGCCCGCAAGCAAGCTATAGATGGGTCCAGCGTGAAAGAAATCAGAATTGAAAAAAAATTATAAAACTCGACCTCGAAAAAGGGTTTGATCATAGACGCAAAGTAGACAGCCCTTTTTCTTCGTCAGAATAGTTACAGGCAATCTATCACGCAAAAATAAAGGCCGAGAATTCCGGCCTTTACCAAAAAACCGTATAATTGCTATCCCCTATTGTGCCTGGGTTCTAAATTCCTCTTTGAGCAGCTTCTGTGCCAGGGGGAAAATATTCTCCCGACCGCAAAACAGGTGGTCAGGTGTCGTACCCAGCAGGGCTTGCGGAAGAACTTCGTCCATATGCCTTACTTTGGTAATTTTTAGCCCCTTGAGCACATTTTCTGGTACTTCTTTCAGTTCACGCTCATTGTCTTCCGGAATTATGACTTCAGAAATCATAGCCCGTCGCGCGGCCAACAGTTTTTCTCTTAGTCCACCTATAGGTAGTACCCGCCCGCGAAGAGTAATCTCGCCGGTCATGGCCAAATCGTTGCGCACCGGTAAATTCAAAAGGGCTGAAACCAGACTGGTAGCCAAGGTTATACCAGCTGACGGACCGTCTTTAGGAGTTGCACCTTCCGGTACATGGACATGGATATCTATCTCCTTGTAAAAGTCAGGTCTAAGTCCGAACATATCCGATCTTGAACGGACATAACTGAGGGCTGCCCTGGCGCTTTCTTGCATCACCTCGCCAAGTTTCCCGGTAATCTCAACCTTACCTGTACCCGGCATCAAGGCCACTTCCACAAGGAGAAGTTCCCCGCCGACCTCTGTCCAGGCCAATCCAGTGGTCACGCCGACCAAAGGCTTTTCTTCCCTTTCTCCATGGCGCACCTTGGGCACCCCGAGATAAGTGCCTATATTAGATTTGCTGACCTGAACCTTTTTGCTCACATCCCCACCCTGCACTAATCTTTTTGCTACCTTGCGGCAGATGGAAGCAATTTCCCGCTCCAGGTTCCGCACCCCTGCCTCTCTGGTATAACGACGAATAATCTCCAGGATAGCTCCGTCTGAAATAAAAACATTGTCTTTGGTTAATCCGTGCTGCTTTAACTGCTTCGGCCACAAGAAATGCCTGGCTATTTCCTTTTTTTCCGTCTCCAGATATCCTGGAAGTTTTATTATTTCCATTCTATCCTGCAAAGGCAGAGGTATGGAATGAAGGCTGTTGGCCGTGGTTATAAAAAAGATATTGGAGAGATCGTAATCCAAATCCAGATAATGATCATTAAAGGCATAGTTTTGCTCCGGGTCCAGAACCTCAAGCAGGGCAGCAGATGGATCGCCCCGAAAATCAGTGCTCATCTTATCTATTTCGTCCAGGCAGAAGACTGGATTGTTGTATTTGGTGCGTTTAAGGCTTTGAATAATCTTGCCTGGCAAAGCACCAACATAGGTCCGGCGGTGTCCTCTTATTTCTGCCTCGTCGCGCACCCCTCCCAACGACAAACGGACAAAATCCCTTTGCATGGCACGGGCCACGGACTTGGCCAAAGATGTTTTACCTACTCCCGGCGGTCCCACAAGACAAAGAATAGGTCCTTTGATCTTGTCCACTAGGCTTTGTACTGCTAGATATTCCAGGATCCTCTCCTTGGGCTTTTCCAGGCCAAAATGATCTTCATTGAGAACCTTTTCTGCTGACCTAATATCGATTTCTGTTTTTTTCAGCTCGTTCCAGGGCAAGGCCAGAATCCAGTCCACATAATTGTGTACAACTGTATATTCGGCCGAATTGGAGGGCATCATACGGAGTTTCTTGATCTCCTCGAGGGCCTTTTCCTTGGCAGCCTCTGGCATATTCTTCTTCTTAACCTTCTCTTCCAGTTCATCCAATTCAGCCTTAGGATCGGTTTCTCGACCCATTTCTTTGTGAATGGCCTTTAACTGCTCAGAAAGATAATATTCTCTCTGATTTTTCTCCATCTGCTTTTTGACCCTGGTCTTGATCTTTTTCTCAAGAGAAAAGACCTCTATTTCCCCTTGTAAATAAGCATAGGCCTTTTCCAAACGTTTGTTAGGGTCTATCTCTTCAAGGACCTCTTGTTTTTTCTGAAAATCCAGCTTCAAGTGAGGCATCAAAGCATCGGCCAATGGCCCCGGCTGATTGATGGAAGACATGGACAATATTGTTTCTTTGGCCATTTTGGCATTAATCCTGCCATATTCTTCAATGGCCTCATGCGTGGCCCGCACCAGGGCCTCAGCCTCTAAATCGTCCACCTCTATATCCTGAAGAGCAATAACCCGCACCAGGGGAACTCGGGATGAGAAATCTACTTCTTCAAGCTCTATGCGTGCCCTGTACAACCCCTCGAACAAGACTTTGATTGTTCCATCCGGGAGCCTGAACATCTGGAGAACCCTGCTCACACACCCGCAGGCAAAAAGATCATCCTTGCTGGGTTTCTCAATTTTAGGATCTTTTTGAGCGACTAAAAAAATCTTCTTATCATAATCAGCCAGAGCTGACTCAATGGCCTTAATAGACTTCTCACGCCCCACAAACAAGGGAACAATGCTCCCCGGGAACATGACAACTTCTCTAAGGGTCATCAACGGCAAAAAAATTTCTTCGGGACTATTATCTTGATCAAAATTATTAACTTGATCCATTCTCCCTCCATTTGGAGCTTAAAATTTTATAGTGGATTCAAAGGAGATGAAACAGGAGTGGTAAACAAATAAACGGTTAGAGAGGAGCGGGCAATACCCGCCCCCTTCTAGGCTGATTTTACTTCCTGGTCATAGAAAATCAAAGGTTCCAGGTTATTCTCTACAACGGCTTTGTTGACCAAACATTCACGCACACCTTTCATGGATGGTATCTTATACATGATATCAAGCATGATTGTTTCCATAACATTTCTTAAACCGCGGGCTCCTGTTTTTCTCTCCAAGGCCTTTCTGGCAATAGCTTTTAATGCGTTTTTAGTAAACTTTAACCGCACATTGTCAAGTTCAAACATTTTTTTATACTGTTTAACCAATGCATTTTTGGGCTCAGTCAGAATGCGAACCAGATCCTCTTCTGAAAGTTCCTGCAAAGAGGTAATCACAGGAATACGGCCTATAAATTCGGGAATAAGGCCAAACTTGACTAAATCTTCCGGATGAACCTGTTTTAAAAGCTCATCCGAGCTCATCTTCTTTTTATTGCTGATCTTGGCGCCAAAGCCCATGGCGCTTCCTTGCAAGCGCTGCTGGATAATATTTTCCAAGCCAATAAAAGCTCCTCCGAGGATAAACAGGATATTGGAGGTATCTATCCGAATATATTCCTGTTGAGGATGCTTACGCCCTCCCTTGGGTGGGATATTGGCTTCGGTACCCTCAATGATCTTCAACAAGGCCTGCTGGACACCTTCTCCTGAGACATCCCTGGTAATGGATGGACTATCGGCCTTACGCGCAATCTTGTCTATTTCATCTATATATATGATACCTTTCGAGGCTGCCTCCAGGTCATAGTCGGCATTTTGGACCAATTGGACCAAAATGTTTTCCACGTCTTCACCCACATAACCGGCCTCAGTCAAAGTGGTAGCATCGGCAATGGCAAAGGGAACCTTGAGAATCCTGGCCAGAGTCTGGGCCAAGAGGGTTTTTCCCGAACCAGTAGGCCCGACTAGAAGTATATTACTCTTGTCCAGTTCCACGTCATCGCTTTTAAGACTGGCATATTGAATCCTCTTATAATGGTTATAAACAGCAACAGAAAGAACCTTTTTGGCTTCATCCTGGCCAATAACGTAATCATCAAGTGCCTTTTTGATTTCAGCCGGAGGCAGAATTTCTCCGTCCTCCAGGTCTTCCTTAATGTTGTCCTGGGCAATAATTTCCTCGCACAGGGCCACACACTCATTGCAAATATATACATCAGGCCCGGCAATTAAACGCTCTACTTCTTCCTGGCCTTTCCCGCAAAATGAACAACATAAATCATAAAGATAAGGCTTTTTCTCGTCCGCCATAACTCACCTCGTTAAGATTTAAAAACATCACACCTGCCCCTGTTTGCCTTACGGACAGGACAATCAAAAGGGACAGCATTATATAGTCCAGAAACCAAGACTTTCAATCAGCCACATTGAGCCCTTAGCTTTTTGACTTTTGAGTGTCTAAATTCTCTATCTCGGCCCTCGAAGTCAGGACATGATCCACGATTCCATACTCTTTGGCCTCGGTAGCGCTCATAAAATAATCACGTTCGGTATCCTTTTCCACCTTGGCCACATCCATCCCCGTATGCTTGGACAAGATATTATTCAAGATAGCTTTAAGACGAATAATCTCTCTGGCCTGAATATCAATATCTGTGGCTTGACCTTGAAATCCACCCATGGGTTGATGAATCAAAATACGGCTATTGGGCAGAGCGTAACGCATCCCTTTTTCTCCGGCCGCCAAAAGCAGGGCAGCCATACTCGCTGCCTGGCCCAGACACAACGTAGCTACCGGGGATGAAATATACTGCATGGTATCATAAATAGCCATCCCCGCCGTGACAGACCCACCAGGGGAATTGATATAAAAATTTATTTCCTTTTCCGGATTGTCTGATTCTAAAAATAAAAGCTGGGCACAGATGAGATTGGCTACATTGTCATCGATTTGAGAACCCAAAAGGATAATCCTGTCTTTAAGCAGCCTTGAGTAAATATCGTAGGCCCGCTCACCTCTGCCAGTTGTTTCAATAACCATAGGGATATTATAATATGACATATTTTCTCCTTTTTTGTTCGACTCTCTTTTGAGATCTAGAGGAATCTCTCTAGCTTTTTAACTTTATGTCAAGAAATTAACATCATTTTAGCTCAAATGCCAGAATAAAAAACACCCAAATCATAACAGAAAAAATCCTGATTTTAAAGCTGGTATGAAGGAAATCAAAAGGCTGGGAACTGAGGAAAAAGGAGGTATCAGAAGAGGTTAATCCGGACAGGGCAAAAGACCCTGCCCGGTTGATATTATTCTTCAGATTCACTTTCTTTAGAGGGCTCTTCCCCCTCTTCATCCTTGACTGGCGGAACCAATTTTATTTTGGCGTTCTCGTAAATCAGCTCCATGGCCTTATCAGCCAAAACCTTATCTTTCAAAGCAATCATAAGATTGTTCTGCTCATAGAAATTTTTCAGGGTCGCAAAATCCTGCCCGGTAGCATAAGCTATTTTTTGTAATTGAGCATCCAGCTCCTCGGGCTTTACAGTCAACTCTTCTTTTTGGGCCACTGCCAACAAAAATATTTGAGATTTTACGATCTCTTCAGCTTCGGGGCGAAATTCCTTCTCCAGCTCTTCCATACTCTTGCCCAGGGAATCGAAGCTTTTGCCCTGGCGCTCAAGTTTATCCCTAAGCTCGGCAATCTTTTGGTCAATATGGCTTTTCACCATTGACTCAGGCAATTCGAAATCAACCTTTGCCTTCAACTCATCCAGAAGCTTCTTCTGGGCCACGCTCTTGGTCAACTCCTTCCTGGTAGCCACATAAGACTTTTCAATTGCCTCTCTAAGCTTCTCAATAGAATCATAACCGCCAGCCTTCTGAGCCAATTCATCATCTATGTCCGGGAGCTTCTTTTCTTTTATATTATGCAGAGTAACTTTCATCAGCACTTTCTGGCCGGCCAATTCTTTATTGATAAAATCTTCTGGCAACTGGACCTCGCCCTCGCCGCTCTGGCCCGGCTTCAAGCCCATGACTATCTCTTCAAATTCAGGCAGGGCACCACCCTCGCCCAAAGTCATTTGAAAATTTTCAGCCTTGACTCCCTCTATTGGCTCCCCGTCTTTATAGGCCTCAAAATCAATCACCACTGCATCGCCTTCTTTCGGATGACGGTCTTCTTCAACAATAATAAATTCGGCGAGTCTTTCTCTCAAACGTTGAATAACTGCCTCTACCTCTTCCTTATTTACCTCAACCTCTTCTTCCTCTACTTCCAGACCCTTATATTCAGGAAGCTCAAATTCCGGGGCAACTTCAAAACTAAAAGAATAATTAAACTCCTGGCCCTTTACCAGCTCTTTGGCATCAACATCGATCCTGGACAAAGGGACCAGTTTCATCTCATTTAAGATCTCATTGATGTGTAAATTGATTAAATCAGTTGTCGCTTCATTATAGATTTGCTTTTTGAAACGACCTTCAATAATTGAGGAGGGCACTTTACCTTTGCGAAAGCCTTTAATATCAGCATCCTTGCGGTACAAGGCAACAGTAGCAGCAATGGCAGCGTTCACTTCCTCAATTGGCACCTGTACATTAACTTTTCTCTTGACTGAGGATAACTCCTCAACTTTATAATCCATGGAAAACCTATCCTCCTTTTTAATTTGCCACAAAGCTGGCTATAGGGTTGTTTGTACGCAAAAGGCAATGCCACTCACAAGCGAGACCATGGCTAATTCACGGCAAAAAATATTGTTAGTGGTGCGAGAGGGGGGAGTCGAACCCCCACGGACCAAGCCGCTGGATCCTAAGTCCAGTGCGTCTACCAATTCCGCCACTCTCGCTTTTTGGAAAAAAGCTAACTAATCTTTTAACACACAAATTGTCAATAGAACAAGTTTAAAGCTTCAGGGTAATATTTTAACCGCAGACACGCGCGGATTTTTGAGGGATAAGGTTTAAGGATTAAGGGATAAGTGAAATGTATGAGCAAAATTTGAGGGCATTGATATTATTAATATTAAGCAGAAGTTAGCAAAATGTTAAACTTTTAGAGAGTGGTTCAAGTAGGCTACCCTCGTATGTTTACACCGGCCTTTTTGAAGTCTAATTTATTTAGACAGCGATAAAGCTAATTATGGCATGGAAGACCGTTATTTCCCTTGATGGTCGTACACCTTAATCCTTAATTCTTAATTCTTAATCCGTAATTTTTACCCTTTAATTAGAAACGATTATCCTGAAAATCTGTCCAGGAGGAAAAAATGAAAGTCATCTTTTGCGGAGTAGGCGAGGCCTTTGATGAAAACTTGGCCAATACTTCAATTTTGGTCCAATCCGAAGATAATACCTACAGCCTGTTACTCGACCTGGGCTTTACTGCTGCTTCTGCTTACTGGCAGGTTAATCCGAACCCGCTTACTCTGGACGCAATCTGGATTTCTCATTTTCATGGCGACCATTTTTTTGGGCTGCCTGCACTTTTGCTAAGATTTTATGAGCACAAAAGGACTAAGCCCCTGACCATCATCGGCCAACCCGGCATTGATGACCTGGTCACAGCTTCCGTAGGCCTTGCCTATCCATCTCTATGGCCAAAACTTACTTACCCAGTACTTTTCATAGAGGCAAAGGTCGACAAAAACGTTGATTTGGCTTTATTTTCTCTGGCTTTTGCCCCTACCAAACATCCCCAAGACTGTCTCGGGATAAAAATAACATCCGGCAATGGGAGTATTTTTTACTCTGGAGACGGCAGACCTACAAAAGAGTGCCTTTGCCTGGCCCAAAAGTGTGACCTGGTTATTTGCGAAGCATATACCCTGGAGGACATGGTGCCTGGACACAACAACGTGCATGACGCCATGGACTTTGCCCGTGAGGCCTGTGCCAAATCCCTGGCACTTGTCCACCTGCAACGTGATGTTCGCCGAAAACATAGCCAAAAAATCAAAAAAATTCTGCAGGCCAACAATGATATACGTGTTTTTTTACCTGAACCAGGAGACAAAATCATTGTGCCCGGCTCGTGACTTGCCCTGCATCACGCCTATCTGACAATGTTGAGTGGAATTTCATTTAAGCTTACCCCCAAACCCCAGTCGACCAATAAAGCAAATGGAATATCTTTTTGTATATGGAACCTTGCGGCAAAAGGTAGCGCATCCTCTGCATACTTTTCTGCTTAATAATGCAGATTTTATTGGTCTTGGCTATGTGCAGGCCAAGCTATATGCGGTTAAACACTATCCTGGAGCGGTATTAACTGAAGACCCAGCAAGTAGAGTCCTTGGGGAAGTGTACTTCTTGCGAAGGCCAGAAAAAGTTTTAAACAAGCTTGATGCTTACGAGGGGTGTACCAAAGATTACCCTCAACCACATGAATATAAAAGAAAAAAAGTTAGCGTTAAACTTGAGAACGGCCCAAATATTACGGCATGGATGTATGAGTACAACCTCCCTACAAAAAACCTGAAACTAATCCCCTCCGGAGATTATCTCGATTTTATTAACTTAAAAACTCAATGGCTCAAGAGCCTATGGCCAAACCCTATTTTAACCGCTGAATGAAAGTCCTGGTTTCTGAAATGCATTACAAACGGCTTGGGTAACTCAATCTTAATGAAGCTTGCGGAAAAACAGAGCATCGGGATGAATGGGCTAAATACTTTGCGATGTTGACCATAACCATCGGTAATAAAAGAATATTTGCTTACCCAAAGTATCCCATTATGCTCTATCCGCAAGCAAGTTTTAGATGGGTCCTAGTCTTTGTACCAGCATGAAAGAAACCAAGACTGAAATAAAACCAGGACAATTAAGTTGATAAAAAGGTTAGAGCCCAGGCTCTCAACTTCCCTAGCTGTCTAACACCATAACTTCTACGCTTTTGGAAAGCACTTTTTCTAAAATGCATTACAATTGAAAAAATGTGCTCTCCATTTAACCCGGAAAGTTGAGTCAATGATATCAGTTATTGGTACGGGACTTATTATTGAATCCTGGATCTATCTCAAAGTACAAAGGAAAGGGCAAACAGGCAGGGGAAAGAATCTATCTTTAACAAACTTTAACAAAATCGCGATGCAGAAAAACGCCCTTTGGTTCAGACAACTAGTCCTCCCCTCAGGCTGCTCTATTTGAATAAAATTAAAGGGCCAACTCAATACCCTTCTCTTTCAAGGCCTTAACCCTGGCGCTACGATCATAGTAATTGGTATGCAAAAGGCGGTGAGACATATGTCCGCATGGTCCTTCATGCAAAAAGCCATGCTTTTTATCGTAGAGCTTTTTAACCATGGGATTATCCTGTGACTTTCTGATCTTATAGATTTTGGCATCAGCTTCATAAACAGATTTCTGACGCAAGGCCACGAACTCCATGGCTGCGGCTACGGCCTCTTTGGTCATGTTAAACCCCAAGACCATATAGCCGGTAGCAATGCCTGCAGCCTTAAGAAAACTGCGTCTGGTCATCTTTATCATTTTTTTCATGGTTTACCCTCCTTCCTAACAACAAACTTTTCGCATTCTGTATCTCTTATTTATCTTCGCAATCATGCACTTAAACAGTGAAGCTTCTTCGCGAATATCCGGATCCAAAGGCTGTCCTCCACCGTTTACGCAACCGCCAGGGCAGGTCATAATCTCAATAAAGTGATAGGGAGACTTGCCAGCCCGAACTTCTTCGCAGAGTTTGGCGGCATTCTGAAGTCCACTGGCAACAGCCACTTTGACTGTTCCGAAATTCGGAACCTTAATGTCAGCGGTGTTAATGCCCTCATGGGTACGCACAATTTTTATGTCAGGGTTAGCAAGTTTTTGACCGGATAAAACCTCGTAAGCCAAGCGAAGAGCTGCTTCCATAACTCCGCCACTGGTGCCGAAGATTGTCGCAGCACCCGTGGACATACCTAGTGCAGGGTCAGGTTCCTGGTCGGGCAAACTTTTAAAGTCAATTCCTGCCTTTTTGATCATGTAGGCCAGTTCCCTGGTATTTATAGTGGCATCAATATCTTTAAAGCCACTATCGGCCATCTCTGGTCGGAGCCCCTCGTACTTCTTGGCGATACATGGCATGATAGATACGGTGTAAATCTTCTGGCCAGGGATATGCGTCTCGTGGGCGCCATATGTTTTGGCCAGAGCGCCAAGCATCCCTATGGGGGATTTACATGTGGAAAGATGGGGCAAGAGATCAGGATAAAAAGTCTCACAAAACTTGACCCACCCCGGACAACATGACGTAAACTGTGGTAATGGCTTGTCCTTGCTTGGATGCTTAACCCGCTCGATAAGCTCTGTACCTTCCTCCATGATGGTTACGTCTGCGGTCCATTCGTTGTCCCAGATGTAATCAAAACCAAGTTTCCTCAGGGCAGCATGCATCTTGCCCCCTACATACGTGCCTGTCGGATAGCCAAAACACTCTCCAAGGCCATAGCGAACAGCCGGGGCAGGCATAGACACAACTATCGTGTCCGGATCTTTCAACTTTTCAAAAATCTCGTCCACATAAGAAACGCCTTCATAGATAGCGCCGTAAGGACAATTGAGCAAACATTGCCCGCAATTCATGCACGCTGCCGGACTGACTACCTGGTGAATGCCATCATCATTAATGGCCTGAATAGCGCCGGTGGGGCAATGCTCCTCACACACTCCACACCCCTGACACTTGGTGAGATCCACCTGGACAAAATAAATATTGTCCGGGTCCTCACTTCTCGGGGCATTGGTCAGATACATCACATCTTCCATTTTTTTCATGGTCCCCTCCTCCTCTGGTATTATCGCCGATAAATCTACCGGCGTAAGTTTAGGTGCCGTTTTGGCTCTGCATCCGGACATGATACCCTCCTCCGTTAGGATGCGTCCTAAAAATAAAAAATGCCCTTACCAAATTTGAGTTTAGAGCCTGAAGGTTGGCTCTCGAAGCTCTCAATTTACACCCCCTTGACCCTCAGTAATCTTAAATTAGCCCCAAACTCGTTTGCCTGGATTAAAACCAAAAAAAAATTAAATCATTTATAAAATTTTATAATTTTGCGCATAAAAAATAAAAATTTATCTGTCAAGAAGGTCAACAAAAATTTATAGAAAGAAAACAAAAAAAATATTTTTTTAAAAAAAGCTTGCCAAGTTCGTTTCCTTTACCTAAGGTCGAAGCAAATCGTAATACGATTATGATTTTTATATGCAATATCGAATATGTGCGAAATATCTATAATCGGTCTCGGCAACATTTTAGACGGAGATATGGGGGTTGGATGCTATATTCTGGAAGCCCTCGCACAGGATAACTTGGGCGACAACATCCGCCTCGCCTACCTGGCTGAAGAGGCAATAAAAGCGGACGTCTGGTTCTACAAAGCAAGTTTGGCCATTATTGTCCAGGGGCTCTGCCTGGGGGCAAATCCGGGGCGCATCCTTTGCTGGAACTATAAGACCTTCCGGCAAAACCTCACCTGGTTAACAGAGCAATCAAAAACGATCAGACCCCTGACTCAAGCCCTGGCCAGGACTGAACTGGCTAATGGATTCCCTGAAAAGCTTCTTTTTATCTTCATCCAGCCCAAGGAGACAGGCAGACCCTCTATCTCTAAAGAAATGTGCAAGGCCATGCGCAGAGCAATAAAAATAATAAAAAGGCAGCTACAGGAAAACGGTTTTCTATCAACAACAACTAGCAGTAAGCTTGAGCCGATTTATCGGCTCAAGCTGCTGCAAGGGAGCATGTTAATGTTCTAGGGTTATCGAAAAGTAAACCTTTGCCTGCGGGAAGGGTGCAAGCCTGAACCCAAGGGTTAGTGTGAATAAATCTCGCTTTCTACCCGGCCTGCAGGCATTTGCTTTGGTCGGGTTTTATTTTTTGGAGGGTTAAAATGAACAAAAGAATGGGCGTAATAGCCATCATCGTCAAGGACAGGAAATCTTCCAGTTCTAAAGTCAACGAGATTTTAACTGAATACGGCGAAATGATTATTGGGCGTATGGGAGTGCCTTATCGCGAGAAAAAGGTAAATGTAATTTCCTTAATCGTTGAAGCCAATACAGATCAAATAGGTGCCCTCACCGGCAAACTAGGCATGATTCCTCAGGTAGAAGTCAAATCCATTTTAATAACAAAGTAACAGTGATAATGTTGAAAGGGTTGTAGTTGTTGTTGCTGGCCTAGCTGCCTGCTCAACCATACAACCCTTAAGATTCTGTGACCAACGCCTATTTAAACCGCTGATTGAAAGTCTTGGTTTCTGAAATGCATTACAAACGGCTTGGGTAACCCAATCTTAATGAAGCTTGCGGGAAAACAGAGCATCGGGATGAATGGGCTAAACACTTTGCGATGTTAACCATGGTTATCGATAATAAAAAGAGTGTCTGCTTATTTACAATATCCCATTATGCTCTATCCGCAAGCAAGTTTTAGATGGGTCCAAGTCTTTGTGCCAGCATGAAAGAAACTAAGACTGGAATAAACCATGGAAATTAATCTGATAAACAGGTTCGACCACAGGCACATAAATACTTTCGGCCTTGAGCTAATATTTTTCACTTTTAAGGAGGTTTCTATATGCTGAGCGCAAAAGAAAAGGAATGGCGAGAAGAACGGTTGGCCAGAATCAAGAAATGGGAAGAAGATTGTCCCTGGGAGGATTTCATCGATGATGATAACATATCGAAAATCATTGAAGAGAAAAAAAATCCGGATAAAAAAGAAATCCTGGAAATAGTTTCCAAGGCAAAAGAAAATGCCCTAACCGGGGCCATGCTTTCTCCCGAAGAAGTAGGTGCTCTCACCAACGTGCAAGATCCAGAGCTATGGGAGGCTATTTTCGAAGCTGCCAACTGGATCAAGTGCAAAGTCTATGGCAACAGGATTGTGCTTTTTTCGCCCCTTTATATTTCCAGCCCTTGTGTAAATAATTGCGCCTATTGCGGATTCAGGCACAGCAACAAGGAAGTTCACACAAAAACATTAACCATGGAAGAGTTGGAAGAGGAAATAAAAGTCCTCACCGGCATGGGCCAGAAACGGCTTATTGTCGTTTACGGAGAACACCCTGCAAGTGACTACAAATTCATGTGTAAAACCATAGAAAAAATATACAGTATAAAAAATGGAAAAGGAGAGATTAGACGGGTCAATGTCAATGCTCCACCTTTGTTTGTCGATGAATACGAGGCAGTAAAGGCTGTGGGCATTGGCACGTATCAAGTCTTTCAGGAAACGTATCATCATCCGACTTATCATAAAATGCATCCTGCCAACACTCTCAAGGGCCAGTATAAGTGGCGACAATTCGCCCTGCACCGGGCCCTGCAGGCAGGCATTGATGATGTGGCTATCGGGGCTTTGTTCGGGCTCTATGACTGGCGTTTTGAGTTATTGGGGCTACTTTATCATGCCATGTCTCTGGAAAAAGAATTCGGCGTAGGCTCTCATACCATTTCTTACCCACGCCTGGAACACGCAGTAAACACTCCTATCACCTCAAACTCTCCCTATCTTGTGGATGATGAAGACTTTAAAAAAATAGTCGCTATTATCCGCCTGATGTGCCCATATACAGGGTCAATTTTAACCGCGAGAGAAGCTCCTGCCCTGCGAAGGGACCTTATACAAAAAGGCGGAATTTCCCAGATGGATGCCGGTACCAGAATTGCCGTTGGTGGATATGCTGAGATGAAAAAAGAGCATATTCCTGACAAGCAGCAATTTCTTATTCAGGACACTCGTAGCCTGGACGACTTCATCTATGATTTGTGCAAAGATGGATATTTACCTTCTTTTTGTACTGCCTGTTACCGTGAAGGCCGCACAGGTGACAATTTTATGCCATTGGCCAAGCATGCAACTGTTAAAAACTTTTGTATTGGCAATGGCATCCTTACTTTTAAAGAATACCTCCTGGATTATGCCTCGCCCAGAGTAAAAGAAATCGGGGAAAAAGTGATTATCCCCAACTACTTAAAATGGCTGGATGAACACGTGCCCCAGGCAGCGAAGCAGGTCAAAGAGCTACTGCAAAAAGAAGAGGCCGGGGAAAGAGATCAGCATTTGTAGTTTAGTTGAGTGGTTGAGTGTGTAAGTAGTTGAATAGGTTGAGTAAGGCATTATTGATACCCTCCTTACTCACCTTACTCAACTTAAAAGTGTACCAGCATAAAATAAACCACGAAACTTAAATTTAGTTAAAGGGTTTGGCCACAGGCTCTCAAGAGATGCAGGATATGAACGAAATCAAAAAACTATTAGAGGAAAAGGCCAAAGAGGTGTGTGCGCGGTTTGGTCTGAGCAGGGTATATTTTGCTCAAGTGCTGGGCAGGCGCAACCACTTTCTGGCTGGCCATGGAGAAGAGATGTTCGTGCGACCTGAAAAGAGAACTTTGACCGAAAAAATCACTGTTTTCTGGGAAGGTGATATCTCGGAAGAAAAAAGGCGGGCTTTGCTGGACGAGCTAATTCCCTTTGCAAAAAAAGTTTCAAAGGTGCTTTAAATGATACGCATTGAACACGATCTCTTAGGCGAAAAAAAGATACCCCGAGATGCTTATTTTGGGATTCATTCTCTTCGGGCAAAAGAAAACTTTCCCTTATCCGGCCTAAATGTTCACCCGGAACTGATCCGGGCCATGGGCCTGGTTAAACAGGCCTGTGCCAGGGCCAATCTGGAACTGGGCTACCTGAAACCAGAAACAGGCGAGGCTATAATTTCTGCCTGCGAGGATGTCTGCTCTGGAAAACTGAATGAGGAGATCGTGGTCGATGCCCTGCAGGGCGGCGCAGGAACTTCTACCAATATGAACATCAATGAAGTTATTGCCAACCGGGCAATTGAAATCCTGGAAGGTGAAAAAGGCGACTATAAACTCGTTCACCCCATTAACCAGGTCAATTTACATCAATCAACCAACGATGTTTATCCCACTGCAATTAAAATAGCTGCCATTAGCCTTCTGCGAGACCTGGAAAAAAAGATTGCCAAGTTACAGGCCGCCTTACAAGACAAAGAAAACGAATTTCGTGATGTTATCAAGATTGGGCGCACTGAACTGCAGGATGCTGTTCCCATGACCCTGGGGGCAGAGTTTTCCGCGTTTTCCGAGGCCATTGCCAGGGATAGATGGAGAGTATTTAAATGCGAAGAAAGACTGCGGGTAGTGAATATAGGAGGGACAGCTATTGGTACCGGCCTTACAGCGCCAAGAAAATACATATTTCTGGTAATTGAAAAGTTGCGTGAACAAACAGGCTTTGGCCTTGCACGTGCTGAAAACATGGTTGACGCCACCCAGAATATGGATGCCTTTGTAGAAGTCTCTGGCATTTTAAAAGCCCATGCTGTCAACTTGTTTAAAATTAGCTCTGACCTGCGGTTAATGTCTTCTGGCCCTTTAGCAGGCTTGCGGGAGATAAAACAGCCAGAGGTCCAGGCCGGTTCTTCCATCATGCCAGGCAAAGTCAATCCGGTTATTTGCGAAGCAGTGGGCCAGGTAGCCATCAAGGTCATGGCCAATGATTTTATTGTGACTCAAGTATGTCAGAATGGACAATTTGAATTAAATCCATTTCTGCCACTTCTAGCCCATGCCCTCCTTGAGTCTTTAAGCCTGCTGATTCAGGCCAATAAAATTTTCCGGGAAAAGTGTATTCAGGGAATTTCTGCCAACAAAGAAATTTGCGCCCACTATGCTCATCACAGCCCAGGCCTAATAACCGCGCTTTTACCCTACATCGGCTACGAGCAGGCAACATCAGTAGCCAAAGAAGCACAAAAAACGGGCAAGAGCGTGCTAGAAATAGTCCGGGAAAAAAATCTTATCCCCAAAGATCAATTGGAATATATTCTCTCCCCGGAAGCAATGACAGCTCTAGGTTACAGATAATAGAGTCTGTGGCCAAACCCCATCCTGACCACCAGATTGAAAATCCTGGTTTCTTGAAAGCATTGCAAAGGGCTGGGTAAGCTATCTTGGCGAAGCTTGCGGATAAGCAGAGCATCGGGGCGACAAAGCTAAATATCTTGGGACTATTTGTCATAGCTAGCGACAATAAAAAGAATATTCGCTTACCCTAAATGCCCCATTATGCTCTGCCCGTAAGCAAGCCTTAGATGGGTCCAGGCATTTGCACCAGCATGAAAGAAATCAGGATTGAAAAAAATATGAAAAATTGTCCTCTGAGTAAGGTTTGGCCACAGACTCAATAGCACTGTAGAGTCGTTATCCCATACGATCGGACGCACCCGCTATTTGCACTAATTTTTGAGAAGCCTTAATTTTGGTATTCCATCTGCTGATTGTTTTCTCTTTTTTTGTTCATGTTTAGCAAAATTTTGTCATAATTTAGGAACCAAACCTGTTCAGAAACTCTGTGCAGTGGTAATAATCCAGAATCTGGCGGCAATCAGGGGAAAATTCTACTATGGAATCCCATATCCACTGACCATCCTACCTACTCATCTCACTCACCTAACCAACCCACCCCACCTAACTTCTCATTTTCTCTACTTCAGAGCTTCCTCTTCAATACGCCCTTTTCTCTTCTTTTTCATTCAACATTAAGCATTAAACATCCAACATTAAAATAACCCCATCATCCCATCCACCCATCCACCGTTACACGAAAAAAAATAATTGATTTTTATTTGACACTAAAATTATTTTAACGTAATAATAATTCAGAAAGAGTAACACAGCTTTTATTTCGTATGCCTATGGCTACAGCAGGATCGTTCCTGAACCAAAAAAGGCTTTGATTGAAAACTTTCCATGGGGTGTGTCTACACACTGACAAAAATACTTGAAGGTATCCGGTCTGACGGAAACTTTTGTGAACTTACTTCACATCTTAAGGAGGTAAAGATGGCCAAGGTAGGAGTGTATGTATGTCATTGCGGCACGAACATCGCTGGAGTGGTTGATGTT
>NZ_JAGUQP010000026.1 GCF_018704065.1 Desulfovulcanus ferrireducens
AAAATTGTTCTTGAAAACAAAATAAACTAACCAATAAATTTTAACCATTAACTATTGACAAAAAACACAGTTGCTGAGTTAATTTGCGAGCGCATTTTCTTCAATGCTAACAAAGACTTGGACACATCTAAGGCTTGCTTGCGGGCTGTGCATAAAGGGGTTAGGCAATAGAATGTTATTTAATGCCTTTTCTGTTGTTATGATGGGTTTCGAAAGTTCGATGGAATAACCTCCCTATACACAGCACATCCGCAATCTTCGCCAAGATGTGTTACCCAACCCGTTTGTAATGCATTTCAGAAAATGCACTCTTCAATTGTGTAGTAATTTGAGGAAGTTAATCGTGTCAGAAAGTTGAGTTAATAATTTTTCAATAAGGAGAAAAAATGGGGATATTAAGCACCAGTCTTAGCCTGACCAGATATAAAATAGTGGAAAATGTGCCAGACACTCTCTGGTCAGAAATCCAAGATAGGTTACTTAAATTTTCTTTTCAGGATATCGATAACACAACAGATGAGCGTAGCTTTGGCTGGGTCTGCTTTGACAACATGTTAGATTCCCGATGGCAAACAGCACCACCGACAAAAGGTGAATTCCTGGCCTTTGCACTCAGACTGGATACCAGACGAATCCCACCGGCCGTGCTGAAAAAACATTTTCAGATACATTTAGATGAATTCAGAAAAAAGTTAAAAGAGCAAGGACAAAAATATATCTCCAGGGAACAAAAAAAGGAACTAAAAGAACAGGTTAAGCTAAAGCTGCTGACTAAAACGCTGCCTGTTCCTGCCTTTTTTGATGTAGTCTGGGACATGCAGAAAAATCTTGTCTATTTTGCCTCAACAAGACCCAAGGTCCTCGAACTATTTGAAGAACTTTTTACCAAGACCTTTGAGCTACACCTTGAACCTCAAAGTCCTTTTTTTAAAGCCCTGAATATTCTTGGTCAGGAGCAGCTGCCAAAAATTGAAAATTTAGAACCAACCATATTTGTTTAGGCTTCAAAGGATGCGCGACATCTCAAAAAAAGTCAAAAACCTCTTTCTGGTCAAGGCCGAAAAGGACCAAAAAGTGCCCGGTGATTTTGACCTGGTTGAAATGCCTATCGAAGGTGTTGTGGCCTACTGGCTCTCAGTGAAAAAAATTCTGGAGAGCAAAAAGAACGGGGATTTTCTGGAGCAGGAAATAAAAAATACTACAGAACCTTATATCCGGTATTTACTTGAACTATTAAATAGTTCACTTGAACCCGAACAGATAGCCAAGTTTGCCATTATCAAGAAAAATACCTTGCTTAAAGACTTGCAGCGCAAGCTAATACTAATGGCTATTTCTATCCTTGGAATGAGCACCAATGAAAACCCTCAGAAAGTACTGGTACGTATAATATCCAAATTTCCCATTTCACCAATCTACGAGAAGCAAGTCTTTGAGGCAGCGCAGACCATTGTGAATAATCTTGACAGTGAGGACTTAAATAAAAATAAATTCTTTAACGTTGACCACCGGCTCAAGATTGAATCCCTTATCATTAACCTTATCACCTACAACATGCTCGCTAGACGCAAAGACCGACAAGAACTCTCCAATTATCTGCCTTATATCAGATCTTTCTATTTTGCCGAAGGTCTAACCTTAATTATGGATGGATTTGATTATGATTTTATTAAACACCGCTTGAACTCACAAAAAAAAGAAATCCTTGAGCTCACGGAAACCAAAATGGACTTATCTGCAGATCTATGCGTAGGCATAAAGTCAAATATAGCCTACGCAGATCTGCACACAATTGCTAAATCTTATTTACTCTGAGTCTCTTCTCTTTTTTGTTCTATCTTCATGGCTTTTTCTGCTACCGGGGCACGGTAATCTCCCTTGAAATACAAGCATTTAGTCGGGCAGTGGTCCACACATATACCGCAATAGACGCAAATATAAGGGTCAATCTGCCAAATTTTGTTCTTCTTATCTACTTCTATACACGCCGCCGGACATTTTATGCGGCACGAACTACAAAATATACAATCCTCTATGCGGATATCCAGTTCCCCGCGTACATTATCAAAGGGTTCCCTCTTTTTTACCGGATATAATCTTGTCGCGCTTTTAGAAAAGAAATTTTTTAATATGGTTGGCGTCATATGAAGCATGGCTGACCTCGGTATTTATTTTTTTAAGAGTATTACGTTACAGGTGTGACTTACCACGGGTGATAGACTCTTTAACAGTGGCAGCTAAAGAGCCTATCACTATTCCTTATTCATCACCTAAGTAGCTTATCTCTCCGTACAACTGATACATGGATCTATTGACAACACAATAACCGGAACATTCGCCAAATCTTCACCCGGCAACATGGTCAAGAGAGGTGGTATATTGGCAAAAGTAGGAGTCCTGATACGTAAGCGGTCCAATTTCTTGGTGCCTGAAGCTTTGATATAATAAAGAAGTTCTCCTCTGGGCTGTTCACTCCTGGAAATAATCTCCCCTTCCGGATTACCCTTGACCTTTACTCTAACCTCTCCTCCTTCAGGCAGCTTGCTTATGGCTTGTCGAACAAGATCTATAGATTGGAGAACTTCCCTGAAACGAACCTTGCATCTGGCATAGGAATCTCCGTCTTGCTCTACTACAGGCTCAAAATCTAACTGACCATAGCCTGAATATCCTGTCTGACGCAGATCCTGGGCCACACCACTGCCACGCAATGTGGGACCGCATGCACCTAACTCATAGGCCTTCTCCTTGGGCAAAACCCCGATACCCCTGGTTCTCTTTTCAACAGAATAATCATTTATGAAAACCTTTTCCAAAGCCAGAAATTCCTTCTCCACATCCTTTAGTACATCCAGAACCCACTGACACTGTTCCTTGGTCAAATCCCGGCGCACTCCTCCAACCACATTCACAGAAATGATAACCCTGTTCCCTGCCGTGGCCTCCAGGACATCCATAATCTTTTCTCTGATCCTCCAACATTGCATAAACAGACTTTCAAACCCAAAGGCATCGGCTAAAAGTCCCAACCACAATAAGTGGCTGTGTATCCTATGCAGTTCTGACCAAATAACCCGCAATAGATGGGCTCTTTGAGGCACCTCAACCTGCATCAAAGCCTCTATGGCCTGAGCATAAGTCAAGGCATGGATGCAACTACAAATACCACATACCCTTTCTACAACCTGTACCAGTTGATTGTAGTCCTTTAAGTCGGCTAACTTTTCCAGTCCTCTATGCACAAATCCCAATTGAGGGACTACCTCGGTCACAATTTCATCCCGGGTTGTAATCTTTAGATGTAAAGGCTCTGGCAACACAGGATGCTGGGGTCCAAATGGAATGATAGTTGGAGCCATTACTTCTTTCCTCCCTGTTCTCTTCTAATACTCACGGCACAATAAGGGGCCCTTTGCACCTCATCTTCCAAATAAAAATGTCCTTTATAATCTAAAACCAAATCTTTGAAGTTCACTCCAAAATAATCCTGAATCTCATTCTCTACAAGAAGTGCACAAAAATAAATACTTGATATACTCTGGAACTCCTGACTTTTCTCCATTTGCACGCGCATGTTTTTTAACTTCAAGTCCTGGTCAAAATGGTAAATGAGGTCCAACTTATCGCCCAGGTCCACGGCACTAATAGTCACCAGGCGATAACCCTCGTTTTTTAATTGCTTGACCTCGGCAAGCAATTGACTTTGATCCAGCTCAAAAATTTCTTTATCTGTCATTTGCCTTACTCCGGATTATTTTCACTTTTTTCTGCCAAAATGCCCAAAGCCTGAACCACGCCATCAATAATTGCCTCTGGCTTGGGAGGACAGCCTGGCACATAAACGTCCACCGGGATAACTTTATCAATGCCACCAAGGACATTATAAGCATCCTTAAATATTCCGCCGCTATTACCGCAAGAACCTATACTCACAATCACCTTGGGATCAGGCATTTGTTCGTAAAGACTTTTTAACACATCTTTATTGCGATAGTTTACAGTGCCTGTCACCAGTAAAATATCAGCATGCTTTGGGTTACCTACATTGATTATTCCAAAACGTTCTACATCATAAATAGGCGTAAGACAGGCCAAAATCTCTATATCGCAGCCATTACAACTGCCACAATCGAAGTGTAGCAACCAGGGAGATTTAACTCTGGATTTTTGAATAAATCTCTTTATACACTGCATTTACAGCCCCGTTATGTTTAATGTTATAATAGTAGACCGTAGACTCGTGGATGGCTGTTATACCCATCCACCAAACTCAACCTACCTTAAACTTAAATCCTAAAAATACTTGGCATAAAGAAAGGCAATATTAATAAACGACAACCCTATGCCTACTCCCCAAACATATGTCAGCATCCATCGCCAGGTGGCCCTGGTTACCAGGTTGTCGATCAAAATCTCTCCCAAGTATGTTATGACAAGCAAAATAATCATTCCAATCCAACTCGTAGCCCAGAAAAGGGCACAGATGGCCAAAATCAAGACAATCTCATACCAGTGTGCGATTTCGATTATGGCCAAGTGAGGTCCGGAATATTCTGTCAAAACACCCTTTACAATTTCTTGATGAGCATGATGAGAGGTAGAAATGTCAAAAGGAGACTTACGTAGTTTTATAGTCAGGGCAAACCCCAGAACCAGATACATCAAAGGTAACATAAGAAAAATCGGTTTATCATACGCCATAATATCTGAAATTTTAAAACTACCGGTTACAAAATAAATGCTCACGAAAACCAGGATGAGAAGAGGTTCGTAGGTCAACATCTGCATCAACTCTCTTTGGGCACCTATCTGACTATAAGGTGATGGCGTTGATAAAGCACCGATAACCATAAAGACAGAACCTATGGTAAGCACAAAAAAGATCATTAAAAGATCAGAACGCAAAGCAAAAAGCAGAACACAGCTTGCAGCCGAAATCAGATACATATGGGCACAAAATACCTGCCAGTAATTGACGATCATCTTTTTCTTGCCCAGCAACTTAAACACATCATAAAAAGGCTGCAAAATAGGGGGGCCATAGCGGCCCTGGAACCAGGCTGTTAATTTCCGATCCAGACCAGAAATTATGCCTCCAAGTAATGGAGCAACAATAATGGCTATCAAACCAATTAGTAAATTTTTTGTAGTGAACATAGTCTAACCCCTGAATTAGTAGTTGTTGCCATTACGCAGATTAAAAAACTCCAGCCATAATCACGACCAAGATACCGATAGCCACGATATTAATAGCAGTGACAAGCTTTTTTTCTCCAATATAATCATTGAGATAAAAATTTGCTGCACAAAAAGAAACAAAACTATTCATTGGGCCTTTAAAGCCATATTTTTCGCCCTCGCTGCATCCTATGCCTGCCATGTAAGGGAGGGCATAGGCTCTGGCCCCCACTCTTTTACTTGCTCTCAGGGCATAAATTAAGCCTATAACAAAGATAAAGAAAAGAGGATAAACAGAGAATGCACCAATATCGTTGACCACGCCGCCCTGAGATAACAAGTAAAATCCCTTCTCATAATAAGTCTTGATCACTGGCAAAACCATAGCGGAATAAGTCTTGCCGACCAGGAAACTGAACACAACTCCGGCGCAAACCAAGATAAGTAGAGGTAGACGAATAAGTATTGATTGATCTTCTACGACTCGCTCTGTTTCCACTGTGGAACTTAAAATTAGACCAGCCCAACGCGCCCAGAAAACAACCGTGAATGCACTACCAAGAGCAAGCATGACTACCACTAAAGGCTCACGAGCAGCAGCCTCAAGTACCATCCATTTACTGAGCAAGGCTCCAAAAGGAGGCAAAAACATGGTTACCATGCCTAAAAGGGTTATCAGGGTTGTTTTTGGCATTTTAGCGTATAATCCGCGCATATCTTCAATATTTCTACTGCCAATCTTCTGTTCAATTGTGCCTACGCACATAAACAAAAGACCTTTGGCCAGGGCATGAAAAAGAATGAGCAAAATACCGGCGGATATAGCTGCTGGCGTTCCTATCCCCGCACAGGCAACAATCATTCCCAGATTACCAATGGTGGAGTAAGCCAGAATCTTTTTGCCATTCTTTTGACTTAAAGCCAAAGTAGAAGTGGCGATAAATGTGAAAGCCCCAAAAAAAGCCACATACGAGCCAAACAAGGTGTCTTGGTAAATGGGGGCCATCCTCAAAATAAGATACACACCAGCATTAACCATGGTAGATGAATGCAAAAGAGCAGAAACAGGCGTTGGTGCAACCATCGCCCCGGTAAGCCAGCTCTGGAAAGGAACTTGAGCGGATTTGGTAAACCCGGCTACACATAAAAGGGCCATGGCCAGAAGAATTCCTGCTATTTTTTCACCACTCAACAAAGATGTAATTTCTAGCGGTAGACCTTTAAATCTTAACACCAACAAGGCAAAGATAAATGCCACTCCTCCCAACAAGTTCATCCACAAAGCCCGTTGGGAGTTTTCCCTGGCAACTTCCGTGTCGTCATGTCCAATGAGCATAAACGAACATAATGTGGTCACTTCCCAGAAAAAGTACATCCATAATAAATTATTACTTAATACCAAGCCATTCATTGCCCCCAGAAAGACAAGCAGGAAAAAGAAAAATCTTCCCTGCCGTGACTTTTCCAGGTGCAAATGCTCTTCGTGGATGCGCATATATTCCAGGGCATAAATACAAATCAATGATCCAATAATAGATACAATCAGGACCATCATAAGTGAGAACTGGTCTGCAAACAAAGGCTTAGCTAAGCTTTGGCCTTCGCCATGAAAAAATTCCACAATAGCCAGCGGGACAATTTGCAGAATGGTCAAGATTATTATCTTTTTGTTTTTGAGCCTAAAACCCAAAAACAAAATAAAAAACAGAAGAGCAAAATCCAGAACAGCGATAAGAGAGTCCAACTTAAAATTAACCTGCCCCATGCCGGGCTCTAGAGTAAAAGGCCCGTGGGCATACATAAACAAAGAGACAACAGTCAAAATAACGCCTGAGGTTATAACCACAAGCTTTCGCCACGCTGCCAGGTTCACCAGGACCAAAACCCCTGCCAGCATTGGCAATAAAATGCTCGTTCCAACTAACGTTTGCCAGTTCACCTCTGCCCTCCTCTTAAGTAAAAACTTAAAAATAAACTTTAGGGATAGCTTAATGCCCAAAAAAATTTTCTTTGTATCCCAACTTTAGGTTAATGGTCAATTGGGTTACATGAATGGCTACTTTCGACATCAAGTCCCAAACGATAATATTACTCATAACATACTCTATATTTGTCATAAAGTGAAGAGAAAAAAATTAATAAGGGACAAATAAGAAATATTTTTTTGTACACCGCCTTGGTAATTAGTCACCTGTAAAACAAAATAGAAAAAAATTTTTGATTCTTGATCAAAAGAATGCTCCGGTGATACGCAGAAAATCCAAACTTCTTTCCGTGTTGATAGCCTTATCTGCTTAGTACTGTGAAAATTGTAGAAACAGAGGAGAAAACAGGAGGTTGTGGTGGTGAGTGCCGTACCAATTACTGATAGTCACCTACAAGTAAGACAAGATGCCTTACGCGCTGCAGTGCACAGAGGGTAAGGCACCATCCTCGACTCCCAAGCCATTAAAATCAAAAAGGCCGGTTAGAAACCGGCCTTTTTGATTAATCTTTAAAAATTATTAACCTTTAAACCTTTTGCAGCTCCTCAATAAGACGCTTCAGTTCCTGGGCCAACTTGGCCAAATCAGCTACAGCCTGGTTACTCTGGTTCATGCCTTCGGCTATTTCAGAAGTGATGCGATTAATTTCTTCAGTTGATCTGTTAACTTGCTCCGAAGCTGCTGACTGCTCTTCAGAAGCAGTGGCTATACCTCGGACCTGGTCAGTTGTCATTTCCACCAGACGCAAAATTTCTTTCAGCACTTGTCCGGACTCATTGGCTTTTTGGGTACTGGTCTTTACAAAGCTCACTGTATTTTCCGTATTGGCAATATTTTTTTTGGTACTTTCCTGGATATTGCCAATATATTGAGCCACCTCTTTGGTCGCTCCCATAGTCTTTTCAGCCAGCTTTCTAACCTCATCAGCTACCACCGCAAAACCTCGACCCGCGTCACCTGCCCTCGCCGCCTCAATAGCTGCATTCAAGGCCAAAAGATTGGTCTGATCAGCAATATCTTCTATAGTTGTAATGATTTGACCAATACCCTCGGCCTGCTTTCCTAACTCTGCCATATCCTGCATAAGTTCTTGTGCATGTTCAGCCACTTTGTTGATCAAACTAGTAGCCTCGTTAACCACCTTGGCTCCTTGCAAAGCTTGTTCTGTTGTTGATTCAGCGAGTTTAGCCGCATCGGAGGCATTTTTGGCTATTTCTAAAATAGAAGCGTTCATCTGCTCCATGGCTGTTGCTGCCTCTGATGTCATTTGCCTTTGCGAGTTTGTTCCTTCTGTAACTTCTTCAATTTGCGCTGAAAGCTCTTCAGAGGCTGAAGAAACTTGCTCGGCAATGGCATCGGCCTCCCTAACTGTCTTGGCTATAACCTCGTTCTTGGCTTCAAGGGCTTTTTGCTGCTCTTTAATAGCGGTTAAATCAGTAATAATAGAAAAAGCGCCCAGCAATTTGTCGTCCAAATCATATAACGGGGCTATATCAGCCCGCAAATAAAGCTTTTGCCCTTGCCTGTTAACCATTTCAAAATCGTGTTTAACTAAAGGCTGCCCGGTTTCCAGCACCTGATCGGTTAAAGACTTTCTACTGGCATCATTATAAAAAAATTGGCCCACTGTCTGACCATAATAATCTTCCGGTTTTCCCTTCAGACCAACAAGCTCAAGTGTAGCTGTATTGGAAAAGCTTACTTTGCCGCTGGCATCAATAACAAAACACGGCACGCTCATGCCAGTTAGAATACCCTTGGAAAAGCCCAGCTCCCTTTTTATTGTATCGAGCATTCTCCCCAAGTTCTGAGACAATTTACCAAGTTCATCAGCCTTATCAACTGTAAATTGGGCATTATAATCGCCTTGGGCAACTCTCTCACTGGCCTGGGCAAGGAAAGCAACAGGCAATATTATTCCTTTACGAATAAAAAGATTTAGGGTGATCACTAAAATGATTAAGGCCAAGGCACAAATTGCCCCGACAATATAAATCTGTTTGTCGATTTTGCTCATAGCCGAAGAAACATTCTGCAAAACCAACATTTCGCCCAGAATAGGCTTGGAAGAGCCATGACAATGATGACATGAAGGCTTATTGGGGATAGACATGACCCGGACAAAAAAATCCTTGCCTTTATTATTGATCAGCGCAGTTTCTTTTGTAACCTTTTTCAGCCCTTGCTCAGCTAGACTTATTATGTCTTTTTGATCAAAGAATTCATCCAATTTTTTACGTACCACACTCTCATCAGTACTGTAGGTAATATTACCTTCAAAATCCATTAAATAGATATGTACATCATCAAATTTTTCTGACAAATATTTGAACTCCTCACGAGTTCCCTCATCGTCTCCGATAAGCATGGGCTTTTCTATAGACATCATCATAATTTCAGCCAATCTATTCATATCTTTCTGGAGTTCCCCACACATTACCTTTTTTTCCATAAAGGCCATCAACCAAACAATAACGACAAAGATTAACAAAGAGATAAAAGTAACTAACAACCCGGTTTTTAAGCTTAAGTTTTGCTTAATTTTATTAAACATTTTATTCCTCTCTTAATGTGTTTGGCCAGGGTAAAAGGCAATAGGCAAAAAGCGTTAAATGCAAAATTTGTTCCTTTAGACCTTTAATGACTTAAGGTCGCATCCGCTATTTGCACTGATTTTTGAGAAGCCTTAACTTTGACATTCCAACTACTGATTGTCCTCTCTATTCTTGTTCATATTTAGCAAAATTTTGTTATTCCTAAGTAGTCAAACCTGTTTAGATGCTCTGTGCAGTAGTAATAATCCGGAATCTGGCGGCAATCAGAAGAAAATTCTGCTACTGACTCGCATATCCACTCTGCTCCGTCTGCATTGGCCAAGCTTCTAAAGTCTCAAAAACCATTCTTATATCATCCATCTCCACCCTACTCACCTCACTCAACCACTCTCCTACTCAACTACTCACCCCAAGTGCAGCCATCGGACAGCACCCAAGACTTAATGAGCTCCAGCATGGATAAGAGGTTTGAAATTAAAAGCTTTTACTCGCTCTTCATTATGACAAGAACTACACTCATCCTGTGACATATCACCCCTGATCAAACTGGGGTCACCGCCGGCATCAATATGTTTTCTCCCGGGGCCGTGGCAAGTCTCACAACCCACATCTGAAAGATGAGGGGTTTTTTCATAGGATATAAACCCACCCTTGTTATAACCAGTGGTGTGACACTCGTAACAACCTTGCAATTCTTCGGCCGTCAATTTTGGAGCCAAAACCTGAATATGCTTCCATGATTTGGCTTTTTTCGAATAAGTCTTAAAATTATTGTATTCATCTTCATGACATTCTGCACAGGCCTTTGAGCCCACATAACCGGAAATTTCTTGAGATTGAACTTGGCCCACGTAAAGCAAATTTAAAACGAGCAAAAACATACAGAACCTTTTAAAACTCATTATTCCCCTCCTGACAGTCGTCTAGCTGACCCCATCATTAACGACAATATAAGCAAGACATGTGACACGAGTGAAGAGAAAAGTTGAAATGAATAGAAGAAAGGAGTTTGAAAAATTAAGAAAATGTGAAAATCCAAAGCGATAGACTAGCATCTTATCACTGCCCCCAAAGATAGGCTCTCTCCCAACTCGCATTTATATCTTCCCATCTTCTCGCATCACCAGCCTTGTCTGATTTTCCGGCAACGGGGTCAAAAATGTCCCTTAGTCAACCAGTCAATCCCGTAAAAGTTCAACTTGAAATTTGACTAGAATTTTATTCAATTATTTCAAGTAACTCTCTACTTTTGCATAGGCATTTCTCCCTACTCGTTACATATGTCATTTCACTATCTTTACAAGTTGAGCACAAAAGTCAACACTAATTTTTCTACTTCCCACGCGTATATTTAACAAGCTGTCTCCATTAAACTAAGAAATATAAGCCCATGGAACGCGATGGTTTTCAATTTTTTATTACGCTTCCAATCAAAAACAATTATAAACTTCTTTACGTTTTCCAAATTACAAACTACAAAGCTATCACTGATTACGATAAAGGAGGTTTTTATGCGTAAGGTTCTGGTCCTTTGTCTTATTTGTTTAGGGCTGCTCATTGGCTCGGCCTATGGGAGTAAAAAGGAATTAAAAGTGGGCTTTATTTATGTTTCCCCTATTGGGGATGCTGGTTGGTCTTATGCGCATGACCTGGGAAGAAAGGCCCTGGAAGCCATGCCAGGAGTAAAAACGTTTTATGTAGAGTCTGTTCCGGAAGGCAGTGATGCTGAACGGGTTATTTTAAACATGGCCCGCAAGGGTTATGATATTATTTTTGCCACAAGCTTTGGATATATGGATTCCATGCTTAAAATTGCCAAAAAATATCCAAACATAGTGTTCATGCACTGCTCCGGATTTAAACGGGCCAAGAATATGGGGACCTACTTTGGACGTATGTATCAGGCCAGATACTTAAGCGGAATGGTTGCTGGAGCCATGACCAAATCCAATGTTTTGGGTTATGTGGCAGCCTTCCCCATTCCGGAGGTAATTCGGGGTATCAATGCCTTTACCCTTGGTGCCCAGGCTGTCAATCCCAAGGTTAAGGTACGTGTGGTCTGGACCAAGACCTGGTACGATCCGGCTACAGAAAAGGAGGCTGCCAAGAGCCTTTTAGATGTAGGGGCTGATGTCATAACTCAGCACCAGGATTCGCCAGCAGCCCAGGAAGCAGCCCAGGAAAGAGGGGTTTATTCCGTGGGTTATAATTCTGACATGTCCAAGTTTGCGCCCAAAGCTCATTTAACTGCCCCGGTATGGAATTGGGCGCCCATATATATAGAGATAGTCAAAGAGGTTCGCGAAGGAACCTGGAAAAGCAGAGATATCTGGTACGGTCTTGAACACAAAGTGGTTGACCTGGCTCCTTTTGGTCCCATGGTCCCCAAGGACATCCAGCAAAAAGTTTTGACCAAGAAAGAGGCATTGACCAGAGGCCAGGCCAAGGTTTTTGTTGGTCCCATTAAGGATCAACAAGGCAAGGTGCGCATTGCAGAAGGCCAGGTGGCAACCGATGTCCAGCTTTTGAGCATGGATTGGTTTGTCCAGGGAGTAATTGGCACTACCGAGTAAGGACTTTATAAATCGCTTAAATTTGATATTTACGACCTCATTCTTAAAAGTATAGAAAACCTGACTACCGCAATCAGTAGTCAGGTTTTCTAATTTTTTCACACCATTTAGACATTGCAATCTCAAAGCATATCTGCTTAAATTGCATCTCTTTCATTTTTGAGTTGTCTTTCTCATTGGAGCCAAATATCATTTAAAACCCGGATATTACAATTTCGCTGTGAAAAAAATCAGAATAGTAAGGCAGCATCAGCCCCTGAAATGGGGGTATATTTTTATTTTTTTTATAGCCTTGGGACTTTCTCTAGGGATTGGCGCAATTTTGCTCTCATTGCAGGGTAAGCCTCCCTTGAAAGGGATCGCCCTTCTCTTTCAGGGAGCTTTTGGAGCTGGGTATGCCATAGAAGATAGTCTGATCAAGGCCGTACCCATTTTTTTATGTTCTTTAGGAGTAGCACTGAGCTTTCGTTTACAGATGTGGAATATCGGAGCCGAAGGTCAATATGCCCTGGGAGCGATTGGAGCTACCTGTATGGCCCTTAATTTCCCTCAGCTACCCTGGTTTGTACTTTTGCCTTTGATGTTTCTGGCAGCTTCTGTTTGCGGCGGGATATGGGGGCTTATTCCGGCACTGCTCAAATTGAAGATAAATGTAAATGAGATAATTGTCACCTTAATGCTTAACTATATTGGCATATTGTTTTTAGAATATTTGGTTTATGGACCATGGAAAGACCCCACTAGTTTTGGCTTCCCTATTACACCCGAATTTAGTCCCCAAGCTATAGTGGGGACTATTCCGGGAACAAGACTTAATTGGGGAATTATTTTTTGTGTGCTTATAGGCGTGGTGATGACTGTATTTTTTCGCTATACCCGCCTGGGCTATGAACTTAAAGTCTGTGGAGAAAATTTAAGGGCAGCCAGATACGCACGCATGCCCTATGCCTTTTTAATAATTATGGTCATGGTAGTCAGCGGCGCCCTGGCTGGATCGGCAGGTTTTCTAGAGGTATCAGCTAACTTAAACCGCCTGCAAACAAGTGTAATGGCTGGATATGGTTACACGGCTATTGTCGTTGCGTGGCTGGCTAGGCTGAACCCTTTATACATAGGTATAGCTTCTTTTCTGCTGGCAGGGCTTCGAGTGGGAGTGGAAAATTTGCAGTTGGAAATGGGAATACCAGCTGCATTTGGGGCAATTTTAGAGGGCTTGATTTTACTCTCAGTTCTGGCTGGCGGCTTTTTTCGTGAATATAAACTGGTTATTAGAGAAAAATCATGAACCTGGATTTAATTCTGGCTCTTCTGGCGGCTACCATCCAATCCGGAACTCCTATCCTTTATGCCACGCTGGGTGAAATAATTACTGAAAAGGCAGGCATATTAAACCTCGGCGTAGAAGGGATAATGCTCATTGGGGCCCTGGCAGGTTTTTTAGTCAGCCAAAGCTTTGGCAGTCCGGTTCTTGGGTTTATTCTGGGAGGACTATGTGGAGCTTTTTTTGCAGGCATTCATGGATGCATTTGTCTGATTTTTCAAGGCAACCAGGTTGTTTCCGGGCTGGCTCTGACTATCTTAGGCACAGGTCTGGCCTATTTTTTAGGCACACCTTTTATCGGCCAGAGTGCCCCGGGATTTTCTAAACTAGTTATCCCGGTCTTATCTCATCTGCCTGTTATTGGGCCGGTTTTCTTTAATCATGATATCCTGGTTTATATCTCATATATTCTGCCTGTGGTCATACTTATATTTTTAAACAAAACCAGGTGGGGCTTAAGGCTAAGAGCTGTAGGTGAATATCCGCAAGCAGCCCTGGCAGCCGGGGTAAAAGTTATCTTGTACCGTTGGATCGGTGTTTTGCTGGGTGGGTTTTTAGTGGGCCTAGGCGGAGCATATTTATCTCTGGCCTATACCCATTTATGGACCAATGGTTTGACTTCCGGCCGTGGCTGGATTGCTGTGGCCCTGGTTATTTTTGCTTTCTGGCACCCCTTGCGAGCTATACTGGGAGCCTATCTCTTTGGCGGAATCATGGCCTTTCAACTACGCGTTCAGGCCCTGGGCACTAATTTGCCATCGTCAATTTTACTTATGTTACCCTATGCCATGACCATTATTGTTTTGAGCTTGTCATACAGGAAAGGACATCTATCCGAGGCGCCAGCCAGCCTGGGAACAAATATTGAGCCAGAGGAGTAGAGTTCGGGGGACCAAAGGTTGATGGGTTAGGGACTTTTATCTTCAGTCACTCTAAATTTTAGTTAAAAATTTTAACCGGACATGAGCAAGAGATACAATAAGACTTATCCTATTTCCTGGGAACAACTGCACCGCGATGCCAAGGCCTTGGCCTGGAGATTACTCGAATATACTCCCTTTCAGGGAATTGTGGCCATTGCCAGGGGCGGACTTGTGCCGGCAGCTGTTATTGCCAGAGAATTGGAGATAAGATTGATAGATACCGTGTGCGTCTCCAGCTACGACTGGCAATATCAGGGACAACCCCAGATTTTAAAAAAAGTACACGGCGACGGAGAAGGATGGCTGATTATTGATGACCTGGTAGACACAGGTAAAACAGCTCAGGTAGTCAGAGACATGTTACCCAAGGCCCACTTTGCTACGGTCTATGCCAAGCCTGCTGGAAGGCCCGTGGTGGATACCTATATCACGGAAGTTAGTCAGGACACCTGGATCCTTTTTCCCTGGGACGCAGAGTCCCAATTTGTTCAACCTATAATAAAAAGGTAACTGAATTTACGACTTCCATTTACGAGCTTATTTTCTTAAATATCTCAAACATTACAGCATGTTATAGGCTCTGAAGTTTGAGAAACTAACATGAAGCCGTCAATTGGGATCGTAAAAGCAAGTTAGGTTGGTAGACGCAAAATTGAACAAACAACCCATTGTCAGCTTAAAAGGGATCACCAAGTCCTTTGGCCAGGTAGTGGCCAACGAGGATATCAGCCTGGATATCTATGCCGGAAAAATCAAGGGGCTGCTTGGAGAAAACGGAGCCGGGAAAAGTACCTTGATGAGTATCCTGGCCGGTCGGCTGATGCCGGATAAAGGGCAAATTTTGATTCAGGGCAAACCCAGAATTTTTCACTCGGCCAAAGATGCTATAAATGCCGGTATTGGCATGGTCTACCAGCATTTCATGCTTATAGATGCTATGACCGTGTCCGAGAATATATTTTTGGGGCAAGAAGGGGGAACATGGCTAAGGCCAAAGGAGATGGCCCAAAAAGTAAACGACCTGGCAAAAAAATACGGTTTGGAAATCGATCCCCAGGCCAGAGTATCCTCCCTGTCCATGGGAGAAAAACAGCGTGTAGAAATCTTGAAGCTTTTGTTTCGTAACAGCCAGGTGCTAATTTTTGATGAGCCGACAACCGTACTCACATCTCAGGAAACAGCACAACTTTTTGCAGCCCTGAAAGAGATGGCCGGTCAGGGCAAGGCCATTGTCTTTATCAGCCATAAACTGGAAGAGGTTATGGATTTGGTTGATGAAGTCGCTATTTTGCGCAAAGGACGCATAACCGCCCAAATGGGTGTGAAAGACATAAAATCCAAAGCAGATTTGGCCCTGGAAATGGTCGGTCGGGAAGTGCTTCTGGAAGTTGAGAAAAAAGTGGTGCCTCGGGGAGAGAGGGTCTTGCATATCCATGATTTAAACAGTGGACAGTTGAAGGACGTACATCTGGATGTGTACCGGGGTGAAATCCTGGGGTTGGTCGGTGTGGCTGGCAACGGACAAAAGCCGCTGGTAGAGATAATTTGCGGCCTATCCAGTTTTGAACAAGGCAAAATTGAGATTCTTGGTCAAGACTGGCCAAAATTTTATAAATTTTTTCCCTGGAACAGGTCTTTAAGTTATATTCCGGAAGACAGGTTGGGGCTTGCTACTTGTCCGGGGCTTGACTTGACAGACAATTTTCTATTGACCACCCGAAAGGACTTTAGCTCGGGGCCATGGCTCTTAAAAAACAAAGCCAGGCAAAAAGCAGCTGATTTAATTCGCAGATTCAATGTGTTAGCTCCGAGCACCAAAATTCGGGCCAGACAATTGTCAGGCGGAAATCTACAAAAGATGGTTCTGGCCCGGGAATTTTACCGCCATCCATTGTTAATCGTGGCCGAGCAACCTACACAAGGTTTAGACATTGCGGCTACAGAAGATGTCTGGCGTTTGCTCCTTGAGGCCAAAAAGGAGGCTGGCGTCTTGCTGGTTACCGGCGATATAAACGAAGCTTTGACCCTGTCCGACCGGATTGCCGTTATCTTTAACGGTCAGATCATGGACATTTTCCCTGTTACGGATAGATTTAAGGTTGAAAATATTGGTCTGCTCATGGCAGGAGTAAGGCCGGAAAGTTAAAAGTAGAAAGAGTGACAAGCCGTGGGCTATCAGCTATGAACTCTGAGCTAATAAAGCTAAATGTGGCAAGACAAAAATGGCTCCTTAAGCGTCCCGCAGATCTGGAAACTCTGTGGACTGAGATGGATGAGCTGGATCAGGATGAGCGCATCCCATATTGGGTGGAAGTATGGCCGGCAAGCAAACTTTTAGGTGAGTGGCTGATTAAAAATAAACAGAATATTAGAGGGAAATTGTGCCTGGACCTAGGGTGTGGGCTAGGCCTTACAAGCCTTATTGCCAGTAAGCTTCAGGCCAAAGTTATTGCTCTGGATTATGCTTGGCAAGCTCTTTATTTTGGTCGCCAAAACAGTCTCCTAAACGATGTCTGTTCTCCTTTGTGGGTGCAGATGGACTGGCGTACTCCCGGGTTTAAGGAAAAGAGTTTTGATTATATCCTGGGCAGCGATGTTTTTTACGAACGACGTTTTTTTGAGCCTATAAGCACATTATTTGACCGCTTTCTGGCTCCGGGTGGAAAAATCTGGTTAGGTGATCCTGAGCGCACAGTATCTAAAGACGTGTGGACAAGACTTAAATCTTTGGGGTGGCAAGTACGAAGGGTCGCCTCTAAAAAAGTTGAACTCGAAAACCAAAAAGCCATGGTCAACTTATGGGAAGTGTGTAGACAAACGCAATAAACGCATAAGGAGGAGTTATGGGAAGGACTATACGTTTTGGCGTATCTCTGGATCTGGATCTTTTAAATAAATTTGATGAGTTGTGCGCGGAAAAGAGTTATCAGACTCGTTCCGAGGCCATTCGCGATCTTATTCGCAATGCTTTAGTACAAAAAGAATGGGAAGATCCTGATAAAGAGATTGTGGGCACTTTGTCCCTGGTCTATGACCATCATCAAAGTGATCTGTCCCAAAGGCTGACCGAGATTCAACACGAAGCCTTGGACGTAATTGTTACATCCATGCATGTACACCTGGACCACAACAATTGTCTGGAAGTACTGGTTATGCGTGGACCAGGCAAGCGGATTAAAGAGGCAGCGCAAAAACTTATCTCTACCAAAGGAGTCAAGCATGGCAGCCTCAGCATGTCCACAACAGGAGAAGATATAGTATAAGTAGGGCAAAGGGCAAAAGCATAGAACATAAGGAGAATCAAATTAAACCCTTTAAACTGAATAGAAAATTTATAGAATCAATAATGTTTGATGTTCAGAACGGACCGTCAGAGGTCCCTTTGGCCATTGATCGGGTGGGCGTAAAAAATTTAAAGATCCCACTTATCGTCCAGGACCGCTCTAAGGGTAAGCAACACACTACAGCTCATGTAGACTTGAGTGTGGATTTACCAAGTCAGTTCAAGGGAACACACATGAGTCGATTTTTAGAGGCCCTGAGCTCATGGTCCGGGGTGCTAAACTATGGCAGTTTTAAGCATCTCCTGAGTGATATCAAAAAACGCCTCAATGCCAAACGGGCCCACCTCTGTTTTAAATTTTCCTATTTTCTGAACCAGCAGGCCCCTGTGAGTAAAAATGAATTTTTAATGGATTTTGATGCCTTTATACTAGGACAACTGGATGACGGGCATCTGGACATGACTTTAGGCGTAGAGGTTCCGGTGATGACCGTATGCCCCTGCTCACTGGCCATAAGTGAGACCGGTGCACATAGTCAGAGAGCCAAAGTGAAGATTAAGGCTGGCTTTAATGGGTTGTTATGGCTGGAAGAACTAATTGAGATTGGCCAGCAGGCCGGATCATCTCCGGTCTATCCGTTACTTAAAAGGGAAGATGAAAAGTTTGTTACAGAATCGGCCTTTGCCCAGCCTACTTTTGTGGAGGACGTGGTCCGCAGAGCCGCCAGCGCCCTGGATAAACACGAATTAATTACCTGGTATGAAGTCGAGGTGGAAAGTTTTGAATCCATTCATAATCACAGTGCCTATGCCTGTATTAAAAGGGAAAAGGGCGCTGGGCTAAAGGCTGAAGAATGATAATCCTTATAAAGAAAGGGAAGGTAAAGAGTTAAAGGCGGTTATATTGTTCAATAAATTGCCCTTTTGCCTATTCGCCTATAAACTCACTCGTTCAGTTAACTCGTATAATATTTTAGTTGGAGATAATCATGGCCAAAAAAGCAACCTTATCCCCGGAAGAGCTAAAACGCGAAGCCCTGCAAACAGCAATCACAACCATTGAACGCAAGTATGGTCAGGGCTCTGTCATGCGTCTTTCTGATGATGCTCACCAGGTAATTCCTTCTATCCCGACCGGGTCCATAGGCCTGGACCTGGCCCTTGGTATTGGCGGTATCCCCAGAGGAAGGGTGACAGAGATCTTCGGGCCAGAATCATCAGGAAAGACTACTCTGGCGCTGCATATCATTGCCGAAGCCCAGAAAAAAGGCGGGGTAGCCGCATTTATTGATGCTGAACATGCCCTGGATGTAAATTATGCCAAAAGGCTGGGTGTAAAAACCGAAGAGTTACTCATTTCCCAGCCCGATTATGGTGAACAGGCTCTGGAAATAGCAGATCTTTTGGTCCGTTCAGGTGGGGTTGACGTGGTGATTGTGGACTCTGTGGCAGCACTGATCCCCCAGGCTGAACTGGAGGGGAGCATGGGCGAGACCCAGGTGGGAAGCCAGGCTCGTCTCATGTCTCACGCCATGCGTAAACTCACCGGAACAATCCACAAATCCAGAACCGCCCTGATCTTTATCAACCAGATCAGGATGAAAATCGGTGTCATGGGTTACGGCAATCCGGAGACCACAACCGGCGGAAATGCGCTGAAATTTTACTCTTCTGTGCGCTTGGACATCCGCAAGATCCAGACACTTAAGGATAAAGAAGAAGTGTACGGTAACAGGGTACGTGTAAAGGTGGTCAAAAATAAGGTCGCTCCGCCATTCCGGGAAGCCGTATTTGACATCCTATACGGACAGGGAATTTCCAGAGAAGGCGAGTTACTAGACCTGGGCGTGGAACACGGTATCGTGGACAAAAGCGGGGCTTGGTATGCTTTTGAATCGGAAAGACTGGGCCAAGGCCGGGAAAATGTACGCGCTTTTTTACAGGAAAACAAAGAACTGGCTAAATCTATTGAAGACAAGTTGCTTGTCCATCTGGGAGTAAAAGAAGATGAAACTTCGATGCGGGGAAACGGAGAACCTGACTAGCTAATTTATTCAACCCGCACTACTTACTCAGCTCAACTTTCGGGGTTTCTTTTCAGGCTTGTTTTCGTAATGCTAACAGCGAAGCGAAAACTCGGAATCATCTAAAGCTCGCTTGTAATACATTTCAGAAAATATGCTCTTCGAAAATGCTGTAATGTCAACAAGTTGAACAAGTGGGAAAGTTGAGTTACTCAATCAGAAAGAGATAAAGGAGATAAATTGGTGTTCAAAGCTAGTGAGATCAGAGAAAAATTTTTACAATATTTTGAGGAAAACGGGCATACAATAGTCCCCAGCTCGCCTTTAATTCCCAAAGACGATCCTAGCCTTCTTTTTACCAATGCAGGCATGGTCCAGTTTAAAAAGGTCTTTTTGGGTCAGGAAAAGAGGGATTATATTCGCGCGACTTCAGCCCAAAAGTGCCTGCGCGTAGGCGGAAAGCACAATGACCTGGAAAATGTGGGCCGTACAGCCAGGCACCACACTTTTTTCGAGATGCTGGGGAATTTTTCTTTTGGGGATTATTTTAAAGAAGAGGCCATAAGACTGGCCTGGGAGTTTTTAACCAAGGAACTGGAGCTGCCCAAAGAAAAGCTTTATGCCACAGTATATAAAGATGATGATGAAGCCATTTTGCTCTGGAAAAAAATCGCCGGGCTTCCTGATGAAAAGATTTTTAGGCTGGGAGAAAAGGATAACTTCTGGTCCATGGGCGACACAGGTCCATGCGGACCGTGTTCAGAGATTCTCTTTGATCAGGGTGAACATATGGCCTGCGGACCTGACTGTGGAATAGGTGAATGTGATTGCGACCGCTATCTCGAGATCTGGAACCTGGTTTTTATGCAGTATGACAGGGACGAGAGCGGCAAATTAAATCCTCTGCCCAGGCCAAGTATTGATACAGGCATGGGACTCGAGCGAATAACCGCTGTATGTCAGGGAGTCTATTCAAATTTTGATACGGACCTGTTTACTGGACTTATTCAGTTCACAGAGGCAAAGGCCGGGGTAAAGTACCGGGAAAATGAAGATACTGATACAGCCCTCAGGGTTATTGCTGATCATAGCCGGGCCATGGCCTTCATGCTGGCC
The DNA here is from genome assembly GCF_018704065.1 of Desulfovulcanus ferrireducens. Lineage (NCBI taxonomy): Bacteria > Pseudomonadati > Thermodesulfobacteriota > Desulfovibrionia > Desulfovibrionales > Desulfonauticaceae > Desulfovulcanus > Desulfovulcanus ferrireducens. The sequence goes on from NZ_JAGUQP010000026.1 coordinate 20,959, forward strand.
GATGGAATTTTGCCCTCCAATGAAGGGCGCGGCTATGTACTGCGTCGCTTGATTCGACGGGCCTTTCGCTTTGGCCGCCTTCTGGGCCTAAAAGATCCTTTTTTGTTTGCTGTGGCCGACGAAGTAATTAATGAAATGGGAGAGGCTTATCCGGAATTAAAAGCAAGCCGGGAGTTCATGCTCAAGGTTATTCGCCAGGAGGAGGAACGATTTTCCGAGACTCTGGATAAGGGATTAAAAATTTTAGAAGAAGAGTTACTGAGTTTGCAAAAGCAAGGGGTACAGACCATCCCCGGTGAGGTAGCCTTCAAGCTGTACGATACTTATGGATTTCCTATAGATATCGTCAATGATATTGCTGAAAAACAAGGCTTTGACGTTGACGAAAACGGATTTAATAAATGCATGGCCGCACAAAAAGAGCGGGCCAAATCAGCCTGGAAGGGAAGCGGAGAAAAGGACCTGGCTGGCCAATTTAAAAGGCTTATTGCTGAAGGTTTACAGACAGAATTTGTTGGTTATGACCGGTTAACTGCCACGGCCCGTGTTGTTTATCTTCTGGATGAGCAAGCCCTTGGCGTGCTGGCACATAGTCTGAGCAAAGGACAGACAGGATTTGTAGTCACTTCCAGGACACCTTTTTATGGTGAATCCGGTGGTCAGGTCGGAGACAAGGGACAGATAAAGACAGCCTCCGGCATCTGTGTTGTTGAAGATACAATAAAACCGGCGGCGGAACTTATTGTACACAAAATACGGGTAACTCAAGGTGAAATCCTGCTGGACCAGGAAGCCGAACTTCAAGTTGACGAAAAAAAACGCATGGCAACAGCCAGAAATCATACCGCCACCCACCTTCTGCATGCTGCCTTGCGAAAAATTTTGGGAGAACACGTCAAGCAGGCAGGCTCTTTGGTCGAAGACAAGAGGCTGCGCTTCGACTTTACCCATATTCAGGCCTTGAGTCCTGATGAAATCAAGGCCGTGGAAAAGGAAGTCAACACTGCAATCTTAGCCAATTTGCCCGTAAAGACCGAAATTATGCCTTATAATCAAGCCGTAGCCAAAGGGGCCATGGCCCTTTTCGGAGAAAAGTACGCAGACCAGGTACGCGTGGTTACCGTGCCTGGAGTATCCATAGAGCTCTGTGGCGGAACGCATTTGCAGAGTACTGGCCAGATCGGCTATTTCAACATTGTCTCCGAGAGCGCAGTAGCTGCCGGGGTACGCAGAATCGAAGCGATTACCGGCTTTGAGGCCATCCACTGCCTGCAGAATCTCAAGCAGGAGATGGAAGAGTTACAATCCCTGCTCAAAGCCGGAAGCGGTCAACTTAAGAACAAGGTGATGGCCCTGCAGGAGCAGATAAAAATCTTGAACAAGGAAAAACAGGCCCTGGCAGACAAGCTGGCATCGGGCCGTGGTAAAGATCTACTTCAAGAAGCACAGGAGATAAACGGTATAATGGTTCTGAGCCAGAAAGTAGAAGCTCCGGATGTAGGCGCCCTGCGTAAGCTCATGGATGATCTTCGCTCAAAGTTAAAATCAGGAATTATCTTGCTGGGCTGTGAACAAAAAGGTAAGGCCATGCTTATCCTGTATGTAAGCAAGGACTTGCACGACAAATTTACAGCTCCAGCATTGGTTAAAGAAGTTGCCAAAGAAATTGGTGGCAGCGGAGGTGGTCGCCCTGAACTGGCCCAGGCAGGCGGACCAAATATCCAGGGACTGGATAAGGCTTTGGAAAAAATAAAAGAATTGATAAGCTAACCAGGGCTAAGGAATGGCTGAAGACGAAAGTTTTTTAGCCATTCCTTAGCCTAACTTCAACAACCCAACAAGCACAATGAACTCAATGAACCCAACACCCCCCGTAGACTCAACAAACTCAAAAAAAATAGTAGGTATTAAATTCAGGGAATCAGGGCCGGTTTATTATTTTCTGGCCAGTCCTTTTGTAATCAATGAAGGTGATAAGGTAATCGTAAAAACAGAAGAGGGGTTGGGACTAGGGACTGTGGTTATAACCCGTGACAGTCTGCCGGAAGGCTTTAAGGAGGAAGATTTAAAATCTGTCTTTCGTTTGGCTAATGAAGAAGATTTAAAAATCGTAGCGGAGAATAAGGTCTTGGCTAAAGAAGCATTTGCTTTTTGTAAGAAGTGCATCGAGAAACATGACCTGCCCATGAAGCTGGTGGACGTGGAAGTCTATTTCGACCGGAGCAAGATGATTTTTTATTTTACCGCGCCCATGCGCATAGATTTTCGTGAGCTGGTCAAGGATTTGGTTCGCCAATATCGGACCAGGATCGAGTTACGCCAGATTGGCGTACGCCATGAAACCCAGATGCTCGGGGGAGTAGGTAATTGCGGACAAGTCTGCTGTTGCCGCCGTTTTCTTCGCAAATTTGAGCCGGTGACCATAAAAATGGCCAAGGACCAGAACCTGTTTTTAAATCCTGCCAAAATTTCAGGTGTTTGTGGTCGATTATTATGTTGTCTGGCGTTCGAGCAGGATCACTATGCCGAATTTCAAAAAAAGTTGCCCAAGATGGGCAAGCGCTACCAAACAGATCAAGGCATGTTGCGCGTCATCAGAGCGAATATTTTCCGCGATACAATCACTGTCTTGAATGAAGAAGGCAAGGAACTGGAAATAAAAATGAAGGACTGGCAGGCCATGGTGAAAAAATAGACAAGAACGGGGAAGCGAGGGCACGGCGAAACAGAAATTTTCTTTAACATTTTCTCTTTTTCTTCCCCCCTTGTCTTAGCTTCATTAAATATATTGAGGGAGGTTAATGTTGAATACCTTTTTTATCTCCACACCTATTTATTATGTTAATGCCAAGCCCCACCTGGGGCATGCTTATACGACCATTGTTGCTGACAGTGTAAACAGGTTCCATAAATTACAGGGTAAAGAGACCTACTTTTTAACCGGGACAGATGAACACGGTGACAAAATAGTCCAGGCTGCGGAGAAGAACAAACAAACTCCCAAAGAGTATGTGGATATAATCAGCAAACTCTTCAAAGACACCTGGCCTGGGCTGGAGATAGAATATAATCGGTTTATCCGGACTACCGATCCTGATCATATTGCCTGCGTGCAGACTTTTCTGCAACGTGTCTATGACAACGGAGACATTTATTTTGGCGAATATGGCGGCTTTTATTGTTTTGGCTGCGAACGTTTTTACACGGAAAAGGAACTTCAGGATGGTCTTTGCCCAGACCACCAAACCAAACCGGAATTTATCCAGGAGAAGAATTATTTCTTCCGGATGAGTAAATATCTAAAACCCCTTAGAGAATATATTGAAAGCCATCCCGATTTTATTCAGCCCGAACGCTACCGCAATGAAGTCCTGGGCTTACTTAAAGAGGATCTGGGAGATCTATGTATTTCCAGGCCAAAATCCCGCCTTACCTGGGGTATTGAACTGCCCTTTGACAAAAACTTTGTTACTTACGTCTGGTTTGACGCCCTGATTAACTATATCACCGCCCTGGGATGGCCAGACGGAGAAAATTTTCAGAAATTCTGGCCTAATGCCCACCATCTGGTGGCCAAAGATATTTTAAAACCCCATGCTATTTTTTGGCCTACCATGCTCATGGCCGCAGGCGTTGATCTGTATAAAGGTTTGCGCGTCCACGGCTATTGGACGGTCAATGAAACCAAGATGTCCAAAAGCCTGGGCAATGTAGTCTCTCCAATGTCCATGAAGGACAAATACGGGCTTTCCGCTTTTCGCTACTTCTTACTCAGGGAAATGCAATTCGGTCTGGATGCCAGCTTTTCTGAAGAGGCACTGGTTGGACGCTTAAATGCCGATCTTGCCAATGACCTGGGCAACCTGTTCAGCCGGGTTCTGACCATGACTAATAAATACTTTGCCGGTGAGGTTCCAGAACCGGGTAGCCTGGAAAAGATTGACGAGGATGCGCTGGAGCTTGGCTTTAATGCCCTCAAAAATTACCAGGATCTTTTTCCAAAGTTTCAATTTTCCAAGGCATTAAGCAGCCTGTGGGAGCTAGTCCGTCATTTAAACAAATATATTGATACCTGTGCGCCCTGGAGCCTGTATAAAAATAAAGAAACCGAGCGGTTAAAAACCGTGATCTATATTCTCCTGGAAGGAATGCGTAAAATCGGGCTGCACTTGTGGCCGGTTATGCCTTCTACCAGTATTAAAATGCTCTCGCAACTGGGAGTGGATTTTGATTTACAAAAAGTAAACCTGGACCAGGAGACCAAGCAATGGGGAGGTTTGAAACCAGGCATTAAAGTAGCAAAAAAATCTAACCTGTTTCCACGCCGCGAACTAAAGCTGGAAAAATCTTGTGAGACTAAAACAGAGGCCCAAAAAGTTCGAAAAAGCCAAAAAGAAAAGAACTATATCGAATTTGAAGACTTTGTGAAGGTGGAACTAAAAGTAGGCAAAGTGGTCAAGGCCCAAAAAGTTCCCAAAGCCGATAAGCTATTGCAGGTTTTTGTGGATTTAGGGGAAAATGAACCACGACAGGTTGTAGCCGGTCTTGCTGAATACTATGAACCGGATGAGCTTATAGGTAAACAAGTCGTTGTAGTTGCCAACTTGAAGCCACGCAAATTAAGAGGCGTACTCTCCCAGGGAATGATTCTGGCTGTGCAGGCAAAAGGAAAAATGGAACTGCTAACGGTCAGTGGGGAAGTAAAACCGGGAAGCAAAGTTTCGTAGCCCTAAATTGAGCGATTCTTTTGCGGTTTAAAGTTTGAGATTTTTTTATGACATTGCGAGGAGGGTTGAGATTACGATGTTTGAGATTGCTTCGCTCCACTTCGTTCCGCTCGCAATGACAGGGGCGAGCATATTGTCATTGTGAGGGCAGCGAAGCTGCCCGTGGCAATCTCACCCATTGGGTGAGAATAGCTGGCTCTAAATCTACTTGTATTCCAATGTGTTTGAACATCTGGGCAGGAATTTGAACATTTGGGAAGAAAAAAGTTGAGTGATAAAATAGCTGGAAGCATGAAAACTGCACTAAATGAAATCCCTGGGAGCAAGTTTCCAGTTTAAGACTTTTTGGGGATTTCATTAAAGAGGCAAGAACAATCTTTGCAAAAAATTACAGAAATTTAATCCCAAAATCAGAAATAGTAACATTTTGGGTTTTACCTCTAGTACTCTGAGTCCAGCCAAAAATAATATAATCCATGTTAGAAATGGTCACGCTATCTTGAATAGTCGGCGTTGTGCCATTGTAAGAACTGGTCAAGTCGCTACAATCAATACAATCAACCCACGCCCTGAGCTGAAAATCTCCTGATGTAGCATTACGATCTACCTCCAAACGAAACGTATGCTCCATAGCATCTTCTAGCCAAGTCACCTGCGTTGTATTATAGTAACCTAAATCACCATATTCATTATTTTTTGGGTCGCCCTTATCTGGATCTCCCGCACCATGTGTCACATCATCATCAACATCTTCAACAAGCTTTTTTTTGCGTTTTTTCTCGTATTTTTCTCCCCAGTACATAAGAGATACATGATTGTATGGGGAATAATCATTAAAACCTCCATCTGGATATGTATCAACCTCTACAGCCATTTTTGGGTAACGAACAGGCTCTGTAACTCCATTATCTCCGGCATAACCTAAATAGCCTTTATCCTTGCCGCAAACAGTGCAATCATTGTTTGCTGCGGAAATTAGCGCAAATGTAAAACCATCAGCAAAATCTTTGCTGCTAAGACTTGAATCAATATCGGCAAATCTGAACTTAAAAAATACTCGTACACCATTTCCAAAAGTACAATTCCCATTGTTACAGGGACCAGAATCTCCGGAATACCAGTAACAACCGTAAGCATTTCTATACCCATTACCCAAATTTATAGTCTTATTTTCTTGAACGACCGTTATACTTTGTTTTTTACGGGGATAAATTGCTGCGCCTTGCACAAAATCATCCATGTTTTGCGCAAAAGAAATGTCAGCTCCCAGGGGTCCACTTTCAGAACCAGATGCAGAAGTACATATTTTTTGTTTTAAGTAACCTAGGGTCACGTATTCAACAATATCGTCATAAGGCTCTGGTCTATCTACATCCTCTGGATAGTCGTCCACCTTCTGGCCATATTCGTAAATAGTTACATCATCGGTATTATTGCCCAACTGCAAATTAAAATTCTCCCCCTTACTGGCAATGACAAAGGCAACATTATCCCTTGTATCTGATCCTAGAATTACGCTTAATGTAGAATTATCTTGCGAACATATACTATCGTCGGCAAGCAAGTTACTAGCTGGCCTGTAAAAGAGCGTCCCTTTTCCAAAGATTTCCTCACCGTGTCCGATTTGATCCGGAGAAGAAGGCAGCTTGCCATTCATCACTGCATATCCCACAATCTCATCCCTGGCTATCCGAACCAACCGCCTGGCATTTGTTAACCTATCTCTTTTTATACTTTTTACTATCGCCGGCACGATCATGCTCGCAATCAGGCCAATAATGACGATAATAATGGCCATCTCCACAAGGGTAAAACCCCTTTTTGTTGAGTGGTTAAGTGGCTGAGTGGGGGAGTGGTAAACTCTCATATTTTCCTCTTCTTTCGTAAAGATGAGTTGAGTGAAGAAATATTGACATATACCTAAGTTGAGCGATTCTTAATTTAATTTTACATTAAACACATTGAGGTAAAAGTAAATTTTGAGCCAGGCTATTCTCTACCCATTGGTTAAGATTGCCACGGGCAGCTTCGCTCCCCTCGCAATGTCAATCTCGCCCATGTCATTGCGAGCGGAACGAAGTGGAGCGAAGCAATCTCCTAGTACCAACCCACTGAGAGATCCTTCCACCCTTTTATTTTCCTTCTCAATCAAGGCTATCTTCTTCGCCCTAGAACCTGACTTTATCTGCTTCTCCCGAGCAATAGCTAAATTTATATCCTCATAAAACTCATAATAAACCAGCTTGTTGATACTATACCTTGCTGTAAAAGAGTTTGGCTTTACCTTGTTCTTATGCTCGCAAACCCTCCGTTGCAAATCATTACAAATCCCAGTGTATAAAACCGTGTTATTTTTATTGGTCATTATATAAACATAATAGTTGTGCTCTCTCATAAAAAACAATTTTTCTTGGTTCACGGTAAAATGTCAACGATGAAAAATCTTTCCCTCAATGCTTGAGATTGCCACGGGCAGCTTCGCTGCCCTCGCAATGACAATCTCGCCCATGTCATTGCGAGCGAAACGAAGTGGAGCGAAGCAATCTCAAACTTGGTAATCTCAACCCTCCTCGCAATGTCATAAAAAAATCTCAATCAAAAAGGGCTTGCAATTCCGAAGCAGTAACGATTAATGCCAGGTCATCATAACTTGCATCATCAGGATGATAAAAATTGGGTGGGTTGTCAGGATCTAATGCCGCAGCCAGTGTATCAGAGCTTACAAATCTGTCCCCATAAGAAGAATCATCTGCCTGGCCGTTTTTCCCAAAACTAATAAGGATAAATGCCACGCCGGTGCGTTCCTTATTGTGGACATCAATAACTTTGGAGTCTGGGCTGATTGTAGCCCTTGCCTGGTCCTGGGCCAGGTTTGCTATGACATAGTCACTGCTCTGACTCAAGCCATCTCCGCCCTGCTCAAGTCCCTCTAAGAATCTGAGCCGATTTCCCCAGGCATCTTTTATGCCACACAGGCAAACATCAACATCTTTGGTTTGATCTACACTGGAACAATCAGGTGCAGGTGTATAATCTGGATATTTATTGGTATAAGCAATTCGCCTGAACAAACAATCCTTGGCCTGATTCAATGCCGAACGCGTTGCTGCAATTTTGCGGGCCTGCATCAAGGAGGTCCAAGACAAAACACCACCACCAATAAGCAGACCAACTATAACCAAAACCAAGGCTAATTCCACAAGAGTGAAACCATTTTTTACGGTTCTATTTAGCCTGGATACTATCAACATAACAAGCCTGTAATATTATCGCTTATTTCTTTTCCGTAAGACAAACAAAAAAGCGGATGCTTATAATTTGCATCCGCTTTTTATAATTAGATATTTTTTACTCATCGTTCAAAGTATAAGAGAGCTAAAGAAAGCTCTTTGGTATCATTGGCTACGTACATCGATCTAACTACTACGCCAATGCTTAGTCCATAGACAATTTTTAAAACCCAGGGTCCTACTCAGTTCTGCAAGCGGGACTAAGCTTATAGCGACCCTACCACTTCTAAAACCGAATAAAGGTGTTACCTATCGAACCACTTGCTGGGACGTAGTCCTCACTGGCCACTACAGAACCGGTATTATAAACACCATCGTCTAGTTTGGTGTCGATTTCCAAAGCCACATCCCAGGGCAAATTGTCTAGGCGAAACCAATGGTCTGTAATGCCGCCAGCAGGAGTCTGCCAATACAATAAAATGAGATCGCCAAAAGCATGCTTAGGGTAGCTATCGGTACCATCTCCATCGTAGCTTCCTGAAATCATACCCGCTTTTTGCAGGTCTTCGAAAAGCATATCGCTTTCACCAAATTCTATCTGACCGTCACCATCGCCATCATGTGTATCGCCATCAGGAAAATTTGCCGAATTTTCATCCCCTGGATACATACCATAGCGGTCATAAAATGTTAAGGTCGCAGCGCGAATAGAATCTACCGCCTTCATTACATTTTTGACCTTTGCTTCCTGAATGAGTGAACGGCCCTTGAGTACTCCTGCTATAAGCAAACCAACAATAACCAAAACAATGGCCAGTTCCACTAAAGTAAAACCTTCTTCTCTTTTAACTTCTTTTAACATAGAATTTCCTCCTCCTACAAATTAAAATTTAGTTCAATAAATTTATTCATAATGACATACAAAAAAAACTTTAGCAAGCTTGTTGCCAAATAAAACTTAAGCCTGACGAAAATTACCCTCCCCGCATACACCAAGAAAAATATTTATTGTGTTCTCCCCGAAATGACAACTGCCAATAAAGTATTTTTTTTCAGCAAATTAGCCTATATACCGCCCTTTAACTTTCCGGCCTTTCTATTAGACTCACTAAACTCTCTCAACACGACCTTGTTTTTTGTTGTTTAAGACCTCGTTGGTAACATTTTATCCATAACACATGAGACGATAGGATGACACTTAATTCTCGATACTCTCCTCAAGCAACCTATAAAATATCTTAATGCCCGACGTTTAACCTTTCGGTTTCGTGTCTTTTTGTTTAACGTTCTTCGAATATTCTTTCCAGGCGCAACACACGCCTGTCTGTTGGATAGTTCTGAATCAATTTTGTATACTCCTGCTTGGCCAGCATAAACTTTCGCTGACCTAGTAAAGAATAGATCAAGTTAACACGACAGACTATATCCCCACGATTTCTTATCAGGGCCTGACGAAAAAATTGTTCTGCCTCCTGAAACTTTTTTTTCTTTAAAGCCAGGACACCTTGCCATTTAAGTGTCAAAAAATTGTCAGGACCCAAAAGCTGATTTACCTGAGCCAGTAACCGGTTGAACTCTTCTTCATCTCCTTTGTTCAAGGCCGATGCAAGCCGTGCATTGAGACTCAAGACTCTTTTATTGCGCTTAGCCTGAGCGAAAAAATGTTTTTCCAGGGCCAAAGTGGGTTTTTTAAATTCTTTAGGCAATACCTCTTCTTTTTTTGAGACCTTCTTTTTCAACTTATCCACAGAGGCAAGGGCGAAAATACTGCCCTTATCACCTCCATTTTCTTCAACTCGAGATGTTGCGTTCTGACTTTGCGCCTTTACTGGCTCTGCCTTTTTGACCTTTGCCGTGGTCTTGCGTACCAAAGGCTTTTTTACCTCGGAAACTTGTTGAATCTCTCCTGCAGTCCAAAAAAAACCAACAAACAAAATAAAGCTGATTGCGAGAAGAAAAAAAAGTAGACGTGAGACAACCTCCCTGGGCTTGGGCATAGCGCCCACTGGCACCACCTTAGGTTGTCCTTGGACTTTCTGACGGCGAAGTTGTTGAAGGCTGCGGTAGATGAGACTCACGTCAAATAATTCTAATCGTCATTATAATAACTAACTCACGGACCTGTTCAGTATAATTCTTACCTTTAAATAACCATCCCAGAACAGGAATACGCCCTAACCCGGGGACTTCTTGATCTGTTTTACCAGTTGTCTTATCAATAAGCCCCCCCAGAATAATGGTGTCATTATTATGTACCTTTACGTTAGTACTTACATTTTTTATCTCAATCTTGGGCAAAGTGATTTTGCTTCCATCACCTGTTACATCGCGCAAAGTTAAACTATCAGGGTCAACCTGACTCTTGATAGGAAAAATTTGCAGGTCTGCTTCATTTTCATTATTTATAAAAGGAACAACTCCAAGCAATATCCCATCAAATACAGAGGCTACATCCACAGTATAAGTAACCTGACCATCTTCTTCCTGCCTGGTGACACTGCGCACATAGTTCTCAGATGTACCTGAAGTAAACAAAGCTGGCTGACCATGACGGGCGCGAACATGCGGGTTGGAAACAACCTTAACATTACCAAAAGTTTGCAAAGCCTCTATGGTAGTACGCATCGTTGAGGTGCGGTCATGGCTACCAATGGCACTATCGGGTTTAGTAACCACGGTTAGTGGGATCGTGCCCGCGCCTGCCCCGGTCCACCCAACGTTTACAGAGTAAGCAGTTCCACTAATCAGCCTCTCGGCCACATAGTTCCAGTCAATACCAAAGCGAAAGTCATCTTTTAAACTAACTTCCAGAATCTGAGCGTCAATAATTATCTGTTTTTTCATTTTTTTCTTCAACTGGCGCAAAAAACGACTCACAGCATTCATCTTTTGCGGGCTGGCGCGCACAACCAAAGTACCGGCCAAAGGGTCAAGCGTAAAATACTGGTCACCAGAGCTTGCGCCTGCAGTCGAAGAACCGGCAGAACCACCACCTGCAAGGATGCTGGCTATTGAGGTCTGAACAAAACTGTACAAAGAACCATCTGCAATCCCCTTACCTAAAGAGGCCGTTACCTGAAACTTGCCTGCCATATTGGCACTACCTTCACCCAAGGCCGAACCGAATACATCCCCACCATTATCTATCTCAACAGCAGTCTGAACATTTAAAAAACCAAGGTCAAAAGCCCTCTCTTCAAATCTCTTTACAAAAAGCACGTTGTCCTTGATCTCCCACGCCAGATCATAAGCCTGCAAAAGTTTCTCCACCACAACTGAAGAGGGTGTATCCTCAAAAGAAAGCGTGACCTTGTTCTCCAAGCTAATCCCGGGCTCGATAACCAGGTTTAAGCCAGCATTGCGGGCAATCACATATAACACATCATGCAATGGTTCATCTTTTACTGAAATAGAAACAGGGGTCTCCTCCAAAGGATTAAACCCCGGTATCTCCGGCTCAATAGGCACCTTTAAACGTGGAGTTGTCTTTTCTAGGTCGCCTTCCTTTTCTCTAACCCTGGCTAACGATTCTTGTTCAGCCTGGAGGGCCTTATATAGAGCATCATATCCAAGCTTGGGTTTAAGTCTGTCTTTTGGCGGGGCACAAGACAAACAAATACCCAAAGTCACAACTATCAAAAAAATAGTAAGGATTTTTCTTTTTATCATCTTCTTTTTTCAATTTATTGGTTTATTTTAGATTCCTAAGTTGTACGATTTTTAATTTAATTTTACATTAACCACATCGGAATAAAAGCAGATGTTGAGCAAGCGATTTTCACCCAAAGGATGAGATTGCCGCTGGCAGCTTCGCTGCCCTCGCAATGACAATATGCTCGCCCCTGTCATTGCGAGCGGAACAAAGTGGAGCGAAGCAATCTCAAGCCTGACAATCTCAATTCTTCTCGCAATGACAATGTAAAACTCTATATTAGCAACCTATTCAACAATTTATTATCGAACATTGGCTGCAAAAATAAGTTTTTTTCAGGCGCTTATTTTCATATCAAGCTTAATAAGATAGCTATCACAAATCACTTTTTCTGCAACTGTTTTAAAAGTTTTAATGCCTGCTCAGGCGATAAAAGTTGTTCTTTTGTTTGATTTGCATTCAATGTAGTTAGGGGTTCATCAGTTTGCATCTGGTTTGTAACAGGGTGAGATGTCGTGGATGATCGAGTGACAACATTCTGCGATTGTGCCGGTACAACTTTTTTTAACTCTACTTTTAATGGCGGTATCCATGGCACAATATACGTCTGCTTTCTTATATCTTGCAAATGAACACCATCCTGGTCAATAAGAGCAACCTTTCTTCCATCAGGCAATATGTCGCCAATTGTATAAAACTCACCATTTATAACAGCAAATTTTTTACTCTCTCCCAGAAAAATCAATTGCACCTCAAGGGGGCCAAGCCGTTCTAATGGGTCCACAATGAGCTCAGATAATAGCCGAGGAAAACTCTCCTCCAACCGCAAATTAATCAACTCAGCAGCCTGATAAATCAAATTCTGGTCGCTCTCAGGGGGCAATATGTCCACATGCTGCTCTACTTTTAGCTTCACTGGTAGAACTGAAACATTGGTTATCTTTTGAATAGACCAAAACAAAACTAAACCGGAAATTAAAATAACCAGCAAAAGACGAATGATACTTTGAATACGTAAGGGATGCATATTTTATTACTATGTGCTTAACTTGTACAATTGATTTGATATTTAACCTTTGAGACTGTAGAGCGCTAACGCGCCTCGCAATGACAAAGTAAGATTTCAAACGATTGACGTAACTTTGTAAAAATCACAAGCTGTGTAATAAGGTTAACGCAAAAAAGTTATTCTCCAGGCTTAAGTCAATATCTTTACGTAATATCTTATATCCAGCTTCCTCAAGCATAGCTAAATACTTGGTAAAAACAGACTGAGCTTGAATCAGGTCAGCATCTATTGTCCCTTCCAAGCGCACCTGAACGCCATCTTTAATATATTTTATTTCTAAAGCTTCAATTCGACATACTCGAGGCTTTAACTTAGCAAGGCCATTCCATATTTCTATTAATTTAGGAGACAGGGTAGCATCTTTGATATTTTGGGCCAATTCTCTTAACCTGCTTAAATCCTCTTTACTGTATCTTTGCAGCTTCTGCAAAGGCTCTTGCAATTCTTTGATATCCTTAACAAGCTCTTGAGCCTGCTGCTCTAGCTGAGAAATTTCCAGCTCCACTTGTTTATTTGTCTTGTCGAATAAAATTGCACTAGCACCAAAAGACAGGCTCAACCCCAGCATAGCGGCCCAAACCCATTTTTCAATCTTTTCCAAACCAAGGGCCCATATCTCATTTTTAGGCCCAAAACAGGCTTTTTTAGAAACATGACGCACCGCGCCGGGCAAACTAGACCAAACCTTACGCCCGTCTAGCTCAAGAATATAAAGTGGCCACCTATAAAAAGAAACTCCCTGGGGCAGGATCTGCGGCCAGACAGGATTATCAGCCAAACCCTCAAGCCACTCGATCTGTTCAATATCTTCTCCTCCAGACTGTGTTAACAGATCCTGCACACAGGCAAAAATTCCCTCTTGCAAAGCGTGTTCATCATCTCCAGCCAATGCATAACGCCTGGCCCAAAAAACTCGTCCTCTACGTCCAGCAAGAAGCAAAATGGCTTCCGGAATATGCAGAGCCAGAGCCACCGCCTTTTTTCTTTTCAAACCTAAAAAAAGACCATAGAGTAGCCCCAAGGTATCGAAAAGCAGATATCCCTGCCTCGTTTTTGTCGCCTTATCCAGGAGATTATAATGTTTCTCGCGGGGTAAAAGTTGATATAGAAATTCTGTTCGTGACTTGGAAATTTTTCGCCTGGTCACAAAATGAAGTTCATATTCATCAGTAAGTTCACCCTGTTCCTGCAATTTTTTTCTAGCCAGGATATGGGCATATTTAGGCTGACCATCAATGGTCAAAATTCCCATCTCAGGTGCCAAATAATAATCCACAAAATAAAGCAGATGCTTATTGTATTTATCAATATCAACATCTTGAGCTACAACATTGCCAGAAAACAGATACAATCCGCTTTCCAAATCGAGAACAAAATCAGGATAAGAAGTATGTTCAGCGATGTTCCACCCCTGAGTCAGTAGGATATCATCTTGAAGCTGCTTACTTTCTTCAAACTGACTCCGTTCCCAACCAGGGCCGGTTTCAGTCCAGGCTGACCAAGGTTGCGGAGACTGAGCAGGAGAAGATCCTTCGTCCGGACTTGAACCAAGAGGTAACGTCTCAACTGTTTCAGTTACTGTTGATGCTGTTTCTTTATCATCCTCTTTAATCTCTTGCCCGTTTTCCTGCCCCTCTCCTGGCTCTAGAGCTGGCTTTGAATTTTTCTTGTCAGGTTCTTGACTCTCCGGAAAAAAAAATTCAACTGCCGGCTCTTCTAGATCCGGCAGTTGCTCTGGAATATCATCATCCAGACTAACTTCAGGGATAGAACCCTTGTCCTCACTATAGGCAGAGGAATTAGCCCTTTTATCTGTCGACTCTGAAAACAGCTCTTCCTGCTGCTCCAATTCAGAAACTTTTTTTTGGGGCTTTTTTGTGTTATCAGACATTACTTTATATTTCGTAACTTATGTTGAGTTTCCCATCTATCCAACCGAGCTCACTGCAAAAATTTACTTTCTGCAGACACACCCTTCTCGTGTATTTCGTGGTTAAGTTGAGCGATTTTTAATTTAGTTTACTTAAACATATTGGAATAAAAATAGATTTTAAGCCAGCGATTTTCACCCAATGGGTGAGATTGCCACGGGCAGCTTCGCTGCCTCGCAATGACATAACGATCATCCTGTCATTGCGAGGAGCGAGCGTGAGCGAAACGACGAAGCAATCTCTAGCTTTAAACAGCAAAAAAATCGCTTAACTTAGGGTCGTGGTTGAAATGTGGCAATCATTGAAACATCCTTTTTCTCATCAAAAATTGCCCCTTTAATTTAATTTGATACATATCTTTCTCAGAATCAGTAACTTGTGCACGCAAATGCTGATCATTTGCTTTTTGTTTTGAAGCTGCAATTTTTATGAGCACAAAGAGTTCTGGTTTGAACCAATAGTCTTGCGGATAAGGACGGCCGCGTGAAACCAAATACACGAGTCCCTCCACTTGGGCCCAAGAAAGCTTCTGGTCAATATCTAATGGGTAAAGCAACCAATTATCCGCATCTAACCCTGCGGCATGAACTCGACTTAATATCTGCTTCCATCGCCTGACCTTTTGCGGGTTTGATTGAATTCTATGTAATTCAGTCTGCAACTTGCTGAGCTCACGCTCAACTTGTGCTCTTTTCTGCAAATTAGCCTTAAACCGACTATAAGTTTGAGCAAAAAAAATGCTCGCTCCTGCCAATGCCAAAGTAAGCACAATGCCAGTCGCCCAACTGATTATCTGACGTGTTTCAACTTTCATCTTTCTATTTCAGCCTCTTAGGACTTATATAAGCCCTAACTAATACCACTAATCAAGTCATAGATAGGCAGGAGCAGGCCGGCAATGATCATAGCAAACAAAATACCTACAAAAACTAACAGGGCCGGTTCCAGGGTCTTTCCCAAAACCTCTACAAGGGCATCTAATTTCTGCCGATAGACTCTCGCAATATATTCTGTTTGCTCCTCAATACGTCCAGTTTGCTCCCCAACCGTAATCATCCTCAGTGCAAAAGGATGCATGGCTTGAGTCTGACGCAATGCCTCGGATAAAGTTACTCCCCCTTTAATGGCGTCTTTTACCTGATTTAACCTTTTTTTATACACTTCATTACTAATGGAATCAATAATTATCTCTAAAGCACGCAAAACCCCAATTCCAGCACCAATAAGAATGCCCAAAAACTCACTCACTCTGGCCACCAAAGAAATTGTCAGGATATTGGACAAGAGAGGCAAATGCAATAGGACGTTATCGCTAAAATAGCGAAAATTATAAGACATGCGACGCACAATCATAACTCCAGCGGCTACAAAGGCCACAATAAAAACTGCCATGCCAAAATAATTCTGAAACAAATCAGAAATATAAATTAAAATACGTGTCGGCAAAGGCAGAGCAACCCCCATTTCTTTAAAAAGGGAAACCAGTTTGGGAACTACATACCAGAACCAGAATATAACTGCTCCTACTACCATCACGGAGAGAAACGCTGGGTACATCAATGCTCGTTTAGTCCCGCTAATAATTTCATGCAAATGCTGAATATGCTCGGAACATTTTTTGAGCATTTTATCCAAATTTCCTGTTTCCTCACCAATACGGATCATATGCAGAAGCACGGGAGAGAATATACGTCTATGTTTTTCAATTGCCTCGCCAAAAGTTTGACCACTCTCTATATCTGTACAAATGAGTCTTATGGTTAGTTTTAGAAAAGGATTTTCAGCGTCACCTTCCAATTCTTCCAAAGCAGATAAAATCGGGACTCCTGCCGAAAGAAGCATGGACAGGTTGTTGAAAAATTCGGCCAGCACAGGACGCTTAACATTGAGCAATCCACCTTTTATCGCGCGCATCAAAAAAGAAATAGTATCAGGTATTCGAGTGACCTCTAAAACAACACTACCGCGTCGTTCAAGATAGCGAAGAGCTGCACCAGGATCATCAAATGGCAATTCGACAAAACCGGTTTCTACTTCTCCTTGGGGTGTAAGCAGCTTGAATCTGAAGGTAGACATAATTTTTCAAATCATCCTTAAATTCGTAATCCATCAAAGATTATCGCCTGAATTTCCTTCACCATTACTTTATACCGCCTCACCCACTACTACCTAAATTGAACAATTTTTTCTAACTGCTTAAATTTATTGCTAACTGGTGACTGGATCCTTTTGCGAAACAAAAGTGCCTGCTCCCAGAAACAGAAAGGCTCGAACAACTAATTTAGCTGATGCAAAAACGCTCAATTTAGAAAATACATTTTCATGCACGGGGGGGGGACAAAATCTCTTGTCATTGACGTTTAGGAAAGTAAAAGTAAATTTTTCGCCAGCGATTTTCACCCAATAGATGAGATTCCACGGGCAGCGAAGCTGCCCTCGCAATGACAATTCGTTCACCCCCTGTCATTACGAGGAGCGAGCGTGAGCGAAGCGACGAAGCAATCTCAAAGTTTTTTAAGTTGCAAAAAAATCGCACAAAGTAGGAGCTAGTACCTCGTCGTGCCAAGAACCCTCTTTATCTCTTCTAAAGTTGTTAACCCTGCTTTGATCTTGGCCACACCAATATCAAACATACTTTTAAAGCCCTTTTGTTTAATTGTTTGAGCAAGCTCGTAAATGGGGACCCCCCTTTCCAAAAGAGAACGTAATTCACTATCCAAAAGTAAAATTTCATAAACTAATGTCCGGCCCAAATATCCGCTTTGAGCACACGAATCGCATCCTGCGCCGCGATATAGCTGATCGACATCTTCTTTCAGATAAGCTTTTTCCTCAGCCGATGGCACATAAGGCTGACGACAATGCTTACACACTGTGCGTACCAGCCTTTGACTAACCACACAGACCAAACTTTCAGCAATAGTTAAGTTGTCCACATTTAAATTCTGCAATCTGGCTATAGCACCAAGAGCTGTATTGGTATGTAATGTGGACAGGACCAAGTGACCGGTATTAGCAGCGGTCATGGCTGTCTTAGTTGTAAGTTCATCTCTCATCTCGCCAACCAGGATTACATCCGGGTCATGACGTAAGAAATAGCGCATGGCATTGGCAAAATCATAGCCTGCAGCCTCATTAACCTGGGTCTGTCTGGCCAAAGGCACGACATATTCAATGGGATCCTCTATGGTCAAAACATTTTTGCCCAAGAGGTCCAGAGTCATCAAACCGGCTACCAGAGTGGTGGACTTTCCAGAACCAGTAGGCCCAGTAAGAAGAACAATACCAAAAGGTTCGGCAAAGGCCTGCTGAATCAGACTTAGATCCTCAGGTAAAAAGCCCAAGGATTCCAAGCTGAAGCTGGCCCTTTCCTGAGAGAGAAGACGTAGAACTATGTTCTCGCCATAAGGCGTCACCACAGAGGAGGCGCGAATGTCATAACTTCTATTCAAAATTCTGGCAGTCCAGCGTCCGTCCTGTGGCAGCCTTTGTTCTGAAATATCCATGCCGGCCTGAAGTTTGATGGCTGTGATAATTCGTTTAAGCTGGACCGGAAAAAAATACTCGTTTCTTAAAACCCCATCAACACGGAAAGCTACACTAATGCCATTGCTCATTGGACGAATATGAATGTCTGTTGTTCTTCTCTTCACTGCCAACAAAAGAAGATGCTGAATAAAACTGTCAGGGCTAACTGTCATCCTGGTGTCGGCAGCAAGTACTTCAGCTTCTCTCTGGATAATAGACTCAACAGGGTTTTCCAAAAAATAAAAGTAGTTATAGATAGAAGTAACAACCTGTGTTTCTTCCGCCAGAACAAATCGAGGTCTTTTGCCTGTAAAACGAAGACAGGACTGTTCAATATTTTGGTTTGGCAAGTCCGAGGTCGCAATGAGGATATGATTGCCTTCCTGACGTAAAGGGAAAAAATACTGATTAAGACAAACGTTCCGATTAAATCTCTTCAAAATTGCCGGGTCTGGCTGCTCTCTGGATAGATCCATATATTCCAGTCCTAATTGCTCGGCTACGGTTTTAACCAGATCATATTCACTAACCAAGCCAACTCGGGTGAGTACCTGTCCTAACTTCTCTTTTGTAACCTTTTGCACCTGCAGGGCATAGTGCAAATGTTTATCTTCAATAAGGCCTTTCTCGATTAAAAGATCTCCAAGACGTAGAGGCTTGGACATTTTATTTAGCTCCTCTCTGTTCCAGCCAAAATAAAGTGATGTGATCCGGATAACCTGTCACAGGTAAACCACAATCTCTTTGAAAATCACTAATAGCAACCCAGGTTTTTTTTCCTGCTATCCCGTCAACTCTACCCGTATGATAACCAAGTTTACGAAGGAGAGTTTGCAAAATAGTAATTTCAGGACCTTTTGCCCGATAACAAAATTCTTTAACCATTATCATCGGACGCCAGATAACAATCCAAACCGGACCGTCAGGTACATACTTGGACCAATTCAAAGCAGACCAATTTAATCGCCTGTGTCCAGGTATATGGTCAAGCTCAAGGAGTTGTAATCCAGACGGCAAATGTCTCCGCAACAAATCTACACAGGCGTATTTCTTAGCCTGTTGCAGGTAAGGCATTAATTCCTCAACTCCCCATGGCTGCAAAAATTCTATCCATTCTCGTTCAATAGCATCCTGATCTTTTGCAGGCTCCATAACCTGACTAGCAGACTTCGAGCCAGGCGCTGGTTCTCCCTGGCGTACTATTTTCCCATAGACTATGGGACCGGACGAATCCAAACCCTCCTGCAACTTATAAAAAAGATAGCTGGGCAAATTGACGTCTCCCTTCTCAGGAAGCTCCCAAAGGGGGAAAAAAGTTGTGCACATCAAAAGCACAAGAATGCTTGTCAAAACCATGAGACGCTTCTTCCTTCGAAACTGACTCAACTGTCTGGATATATCTACCTGATAAATGGCAACATCTTCAATGGCAATCTTGATAATTTTCCTGCTTATCGTACTCTCGTTCGCAACAAACAGGGCATAGAGAGACCGCTCCATAACAAGGTTAACCAGGCGTAAATTCCCCTTGGTCGCGTTCCATAACAGATTAATAGCCTGCCGGGTGATCCTGAACTGCGACTCGGCATTAGCCAGTTTAAAGTCAATGTACCCTTTTAATTCTTCTCTGGTCAGATGAGGAAGTTCCAGGAAAATGCTTATCCGGCTACGCACTTGACGCATGCGCGGTTGATCCAAAAAAAGTTTAAGTTCGGGTTGGCCAATGAGCAGAATTTGCACCAACTTCTGCCCTTCCCATTCTAAATTGGAGAGCATACGTAAGGCTTCAAGACACTCACCGCTTAAGTTGTGAGCTTCATCAATAACTATAACGCAATTCTTATTCTCTTTATAATATTTGAGGAAAGATTGATAAAACTGGTCTTGTAAAGAAGACAGGCTTTTTTTGACGGGAAACCCAAAATCCTTGGCTAAAACCTGAAATAATTCAATTTTATTCAAGGCCGTATTAAAAACCCAAGCAAAAGGAATTTCTTCTTTTTTTAGTCTAGCCAGTAGCTGAAGCGACAATGATGTTTTACCTACTCCCACTTCTCCCATCAAAACCAGAAATCCTTTACGGGTCTCTATACCATGCCACAACTCTTCCAAAATACGTTTAGTAGCATCAGTATAGTAATATCCGCCAGAATCAGTAGCCACTGAAAAAGGGTTGAACTTTAAACCTAGAACAGAAAAAATATCTTGTTGCACTCTGTGTGCCCTCTTCCTGCTATTAGAAATTGTTAGTTAACCATTATCTATAGGAGGTACCCTGGTATACCTGACATTTAAATACCAGACTCTAACAATGCTTTGATTTAGATAGAACTTAGTATCATCCTGAAACGTTGGCTAAGCTGAACTTTACTCTAATCTTAGTTTAATTTAAATAGGTTGACTACCCCTTTTAATTAAAAAAAGTCTGCCTGCGAGTAAAAAATTATGAACATAGTTTTACCATTGGCCTTAATCACCTTTTTTGCCGGCTTCACCCAAGGACTGTCCGGATTTGGCTCTATCCTGGTTTCTTTACCTCTCCTGGCCCTGTTTCTGGACATAAAAACGGTCATCCCGTTAATCAGCCTTTTTGCCTTGGTCATCAATACCATCATTATTTACAAGATGCACAAACATCTGCGTTGGAAAGACCTCTACCCTCTACTTTTAGCCACTATTTTTGGTATCCCCACGGGAGTGTATATCCTAAAAATAGTATCACCGCAGATTTTACAGGTTGCATTGGGGGTTATGCTGATCCTCTTTGCCGGCTATGCCCTGTTTATACAGCTACCTCAAAAACGTCTTTCATCCGAGTGGGCTTGGCTGACAGGCTTCACTGCCGGGTGCCTGGGAGGCAGTCTTGGTGCAAATGGACCTCCCATAATCATTTATACCGCTATTCAACCCTGGACCAAAGATAAAATAAAGTCCACTCTGGCTGGATATTTTTTTGTAGCCGGTATAGGCATCTCCTCCACACATGCCCTAACCGGATTGATCACTCCCCTGGTCCTAAAACTTTTTTTTCTTGGAATAATTTTTCTCATCATGGGAGTGATGACAGGAATGTCCTGCTATAAACGCCTTAGTGAACAAAAATATCGCCAATTTATTAGTGTGCTCATACTCATCTTAGGGCTAGTTATGCTGAGTAAGGGAGTGACCAGTTAAATCACAGCCACGTCAAAAGTTGATGTTATGCCATAACCCCTTAAGAGCCTGTGCCCAAATCCCATTTAAACCGCTGATTGAAGGTCCTGGTTTCTGAAATGCATTACAAACGGCTTGGGTAACCCAATCTTAGTGAAGCTTGCGGATAAGCAGAGCATCGGGATGACAAAGCTAATATCCGGGACTACTTGCCATGACTATCTATAGTTTAAATTTAACGATTTTTTTGCAGTTCAAACTTTGAGATTGCTTCGTCGCCTCGCTCACGCTCGCTCCTCGCAATGACAGGAGCGAGTTCGTCATTGCGAGGGCAGCGAAGCTGTCCGTGACAATCTCACCCATTGAGTGAAAATCGCTCAACTTAGGCATAATAAAAGAATATTTATTTGTCCAAAATGTCCCTTTATGCTCTGTCCGCAAGCAAGTTTTGAGAACATGTCCAAGTCTTTGTTCCAGCATGAAAGAAACCAAGACTGGAATGAACTATGGAAATTAAGTTAATAACTCAACTTTCTGACACGATTAACATCCTCAAATTACTACACAATTGAAGAGTGCATTTTCTGAAATGCATTACAAACGGGTTGGGTAACACATCTTGGCGAAGATTGCGGATGTGCTGTGCATAGGGAGGTTATTCCATCGAACTTTCGAAACCCATCATAACAACAGAAAAGGCATTAAGTAACATTCTATTGACTAACCCCATTATGCACAGCCCGCAAGCAAGCCTTAGATGTGTCCAAGTCTTTGTCAGCATTGAAGAAAATGCGCTCGCAAATTAACTCAGCAACTGTGTTTTTTGTCAATAGTTAATGGTTAAAATTTATTGGTTAGTTTATTTTGTTTTCAAGAACAATTTT